>CANREO010000069.1 GCA_947629635.1 uncultured Clostridia bacterium | reverse complement strand
TGGTGGAGACAACAAGACTCGAACTTGTGACCTCTACGATGTCAACGTAGCGCTCTAACCAACTGGGCTATGCCTCCGAAGCATTGTTATATTACACTAATCTTAATGATTTGACAAGTAAATTTAGACATTTTAGAAAAAAATTGCAATATCGGACAGGGTGTGTTAATATATCATTATGGATAACGATAAGTTTGATGTAATTATTATCGGCGGAGGCGCGGCAGGAATGTTCGCCGCTACGCAACTTCCGCCTACGCTGAAGGTAGCGGTGCTTGAAAGCAATGACCGTGTAGGCAAAAAACTTCTTGCCACCGGCAACGGCAAATGCAATCTTACCAATTTGGACATGAACATCGTGCATTACAATAAGCCCAACATAGTTGAGGATTATCTTGATAGATTCGACGCTCATGATACGATTGCCGCATTCGAACGCATGGGGCTAATCACAAAGGTGATCGACAAGCGAGTTTATCCTTACAGCGAGTGTGCGTCCACTGTGCTTGACGTTTTGCGCAGGTCGATGGGCAGATGCGGAGTACATGTGTTGACGGGACATTTTGTCAATTTTATCGAAAATTTTAACGATACTTTTAGCGTCAGCGGCGTTTTGAAGCATGACGACAGGCCAAACGAAGCTTTCAAATATAAGTGCGATTACGTTGTGCTTGCTACCGGCTCTCCCGCGACTTTCGGCAGGGACAGCGGAAGTCTTTTCACGGCATTCGGGCATACTGAGCGCGAGATGTTGCCGTCGCTTGTTCCCATACGCACGGATAGAGAACCCATAAAGGGTTTGCAGGGAGTACGCGTCAAGGCCGGAGTTCGCATCGGTTACCGCTACGAGGTGGGCGAAGTGCTGTTTAAGGACTTCGGCGTCAGTGGAATCGCCGTATTCAATATGTCTGCTGAGCTTGCGCGCGGAAGAGCGAAGGTTGGCGACGTGATGAGCATCGATTTCATGCCCGAATATTCAAAGGCCGAGGTGGAGGATATTTTGCGCCGTCGTGACAACGGATGCAGTGTAGGCGAGTTGCTTATGGGCACTTTCCACAGTAAAGTTCAGGAGCGTATCATTGCCGCGGCAAATTGTTCGCCCGACGACAGAGCCACGGGCAGGATAGGCGCGCTTTCGTCCGCTATCAAGAGTTTCAAGTTGACTATCGAGGGGCTTGGAGATCCGTCACTTGCGCAAGTGATGTCCGGCGGACTCAATCCGCGAGAGTTTGACGACGGGCTGATGTCGCTGAAGGCGAAAAACGCTTACGCGATAGGCGAGGCGCTGGATATAGACGGAGATTGCGGTGGATACAATTTGCAATGGGCATGGTCAAGCGCAAAGGCTGCGGCGACTTCCATAGCCAAAAACGCTGTGTAAGCAAATCGCAGCACGCAATATCTTCACATTCATTAAAGTGCTGAGGAAGTGCAAATATATATTTAATGATTTGACGAAATAAGGAGTTAATATGTACAAAGAGACTGATAAAGTGACGGATTTGGTAAAGATCGAGATGGAAAACGGCAATAGTATCGTTGTGGAACTGGACCCACAACATGCGCCGATAACCGTTGCTAATTTTCAAAAGTTGGTGGCGAGGCGCTTTTACGACGGCCTCATCTTCCATAGGGTGATAAGCGGCTTTATGATTCAGGGCGGCGATCCGACAGGTACCGGCATGGGCGGCAGCAAACAGACGATCAAGGGCGAGTTCAGAGTAAATGGGGTGGCCAATCCCATTTCACACGAGCGCGGAGTCATTTCCATGGCGCGCAGTCAATTTTACAATTCCGCTTCCTCGCAATTTTTTATTTGTCATGCCGACGCAAAGTTTTTGGACGGGCAATATGCCGCATTCGGGCGCGTTATCGATGGAATGAACGCCGTAGACGCCATAGCCTCCGTGCCTACCGACAGGCAGGATCGTCCGCTTGAAGTGCAACGCATGAAGACAGTCCGCTTTGCGGAACAAGCGTAAAAGCAGCGTCGCGCAATCGAACGGTCGTTTAAACTTGTAAGAAAGTTCAAACGTGTGCGCGAACGGGAATAAATCGGGTCTTAAGTCATAAAAAAGCGCGCGTCGCGTAAAATTTTGCGAGCCGATTTCATAATGCATTGAAAATCCGCCCAATTAGAATACTCATTTCGCAAGCCCGTAGCGATCTGCGAAAAATGTAGATGAAAAACATATTGCAAAGTTGCGCGGCGTGTATTATAATGAGTATAAGTGTAGTAAGACTGGACGGCGAAAGCCGCTATAAGGGAAACGGAAAGTTATGAACTCCACTGCATATGCCAAAAGGACGCAATATAAGCCTATTGACTTCTTTTTTCGCGGCGTAGTCGACGCCAAGACAAAAAACAAGAAGGTAGCTTTTATTGACGTATTCCAAATTTTGAATGATCGCTATCTGGGTCGCATGAGCGTATGCAATTATTTTGTCATTGCCGAAAATTCCGTCCGTATCAACGAGCTTAACATCATCGCGCTCGAAGAGTTGAAAAACTATGATCTCGTCATGCGCGAGAATTTTCTTATCCCCGACAACATTATCTACAGTGTGCCGATTTCCGTACGTTTTTTGGAAAACGAAAAGGATTTCGAGATCTTGGTTTCCGCTCTGAAAGATTGCAAGTACAAAAAGACGGCGATCATACTTTCGTTTTTCGGAAATACGCTTGTGAGGTTGGACGCCGAGGGAAAGAAGCGTTACAACTATCTGCGCAGATTGGGCTATAAGACCTGCGCTGCCGCGTTTGGCGAGGATTACAATTCGCTTGACATCTTTTCGGCGCTAAATTTTGACTATCTGCGTTGCGAGGCGCAATATTTCGATTCTTCGCAGAGCAAGAAAAAGGTGCTCTCGATGCTTATAAAATTTTGCGCCGCAAACAAGATCGCGCTGATTATGGAAGGCGTCGATTCGCCGGCGCAATACGCCAGGTTCAAGCGCGAGGGCGTGAAATATTTGACTGGCAGAGCGGTGAGCAAGCTCACCCGTTGGATAAACAACGAATATCTCAAACTCCCGGAGCCTACGGGCGAGAAGAAAGAGGCATATCTTGCCAAGCTGCAAGTCGAGTTGACCGCCAAACAAAAGGCGGAACTTGCCGAGTTGCAGGCGCTTCGCGAGGAGGCTATGGCACGCGCCATGGAGGAAAACGGCGGCGGCATAATGCCTGTTGCCGCGCGTCCCGAACTTGCCAAATCTCCATATCAGGTGCGTCTGGAGCAGCAACGCAACAACGCACGCAAGATAGTGCTTGATCTTATGGAGTCGGAAAGTCGCGTCATCGAGCAGGAAGAAGTCAGCAAAGACGCGAATTTTGCCGGGGAGATGAACAGATTGCGTTTCGAAGGCGACGTGCAGAGCGCGCTTGCCCTGTCGTTTGCGTATGAAAAGAAGTCGGAACTCGGCGTGCAAAAGACCACCGACGAGGGGTTGAACATGCACAAGAAAGGCCGCAAGTTGAAGATGGTGTTGACTGCGGAGGAAAGTGGCGTCAACGCTCCCATGCGTCCTGTCGATTCCGAGGGCAACGTTGCGCCTACCAAGGTGAAGAAAAAGAAGAACGTCAAAGCCGACCTCAAAAAGCAGGAAAAACTTTTGAACGAATACCGTAAGGGTGACAAACTCGGCGGTTTGGGCATGGAAACGGGCATGCTGGGCTTCGGCGTAACAATGCGAGTGGAAAGCGAAAACAAGGATGAGCCGGATCTTGTCGGGCACTATAACAACGACGGACAATGGGTCGACACCGACGGCAATACCTACAATGGCTATTTCGATAAAGAAGGCAAGTGGATAGAATACGAGCAATTTGATCGCGAAAAGGAAGGTCATTACAACGAGAACGCGCAATGGGTGGACGCGGACGGCAACGTATATGACGGCTATTTTGACGAAGAGGGCAGGTGGATCGATTACACCTACACAGACTCGCGCGGAGAGATAGTTGACAACGGCTACTTTGACGACAAGATAGGAAAGTGGGTCCCGTTTGGCTATTTCGATGCGGACGGCAACTATCATAAGATATAGTAGAATAGAATTATGAGTGAAGATAACAATACAACTCAATTGGACGAGCAAACTCTTCCCGAAAACGAAGGCGAGCTTGAAACAAACGCCGATGACGGCGATTTTGGCGTTCAAGACGAAGGCGTAACGGACGAGGCGGCGACGGAAAACGTCGACGACGGCTACGAAGACGGGGAAGAGAGCTACGACGACTATGCGGAGGAGCCTGCCGAAATGAAGCAGGAGTGGTCCGACAGCATTGTCGCGTCTAAGCGCGTCAAGCGCGAGGAGATGCGTCGCAGACTTAAAAAGGCGATGCTCTTTATGCTTGTCTTTGCATTGGTCGTGACTTCGATCGTCTACGTGATGTTGCTGTTTATAGAGGAAAACAATGTTCGAATCACCGCAAATTCCAACAACAGCGACAAATCGATCACTCTTTCCATGGACAACGAGTATTGGACGCCTTTCCTCAATCCGCGCGGTCCCAAAAACTTGTGGGACGTCAGTTACAATCCCGACTACGGCAGAGAAAAGATCGACACCATAGAGGAGGTCGAGGCGCGTATCGACGCGGCAGAAGTGCAGGTGGGCACCGATCACGGCGACAATTATATACGCTTTGTGTTTATGTTGCGTAACAACGGCAAGGCCGACGCAACGCTCAACTATGAGATGACTCTGGAGTACGAAAAGGAGCACAATTTGCAAAACGCCGTGCGCGTGATGTGGGGCGAGAGTTTCAAGCATAACGATCAAACCGTCACACGGGGCACTGTGGAAATATATGCGGCGCTCAGTTACAATCCGCGTCTTGAGGGCACAAATAAAAATTTGGACAGAACTCTCGAGACAGGCTTCATAGAATATGTGGCTTATCCTACGGAAGTTGAGGATCCGAGCTTCTCGCTTGTGGATTTCGAGCGTCAATCCGACTCGGCTGAAGCGGCTCAAAAGGGCTATGTTTCCACAACTCCTTTTGAAAGCGACGAGTTCGTATTCCAAAAGACAAACACACTTCCGGTCGGCGACGTGATGTATTGCTATGTATGCATATGGCTTGAAGGCAGCGATTTCGATTGCGTCGACGCGGCGCTTGGCGGCTATGTGAAGTTGGGGATAAACTTCCTGGCGGCGTAGGCAAGTGCATGCGACGCGGAGAGAGCAAACAAATTGCAAAATTTGTATTGCCAATAATGCGGCGCTTGGCGGCTATGTGAAGTTGGGGATAAACTTCCTGGCGGCGTAGGCAAAAGACAAAAACTGTGCAAGAAATCATACAGATTGTAAAATTTGTATTGACATCTTGCATATGATTATATATAATATATAGGTAAAGTACCTGCCATAGGTGCGCCCAATCGCACGGCAGAGTCGGACATTTACAACAAAATATGGCATAAAAGCGTCATCAAAGCCATTGCTTTTGCGCGGTAGCAGAGTAGAAATTGCGCTGAGCCCTGAGGGAGACAGATCATGGCTCACGGTGGGCTCGTA
>CANREO010000068.1 GCA_947629635.1 uncultured Clostridia bacterium | reverse complement strand
GAAAAACCGCAAAATGTACCCGTTCAGGCCGACGAAAGCGGCGACCCCGATATGCTTGGCATGCTCAAGCAATATCTTGTGGAAACTTATCATAAGCCGGGCGAGGCATATTTGGGCCTTGTGCATAGATTGGACAGACCCACCGGCGGGGTGATGGTGTTTGCAAAGACGTCCAAGGCGGCAAGCAGGCTTTGTCAGTCGATTCAGGACGGCGAAGTCGAAAAGAGATATCTTGCTATAGTCAACGGCGTGCCAAGATATAAGGCGGACAAACTTGTCAACTATCTTAAAAAGTTTTCGGATACCAACACTGTACGCATCGTGCCCGCTCTTACCGAGGGAGCGAAATATGCCGAACTGGATTATAGATTGCTGGATTCCAAAAACGGCAGAAGCTTATTGCAGGTCAATCTCGTGACGGGCAGGGGACATCAGATAAGAGTTCAGCTTGCTTCCGTCAAAACGCCGATCGTAGGGGATAAAAAATACGGTTTGGGAGAAGATATTCCGATGTGTCTATGGGCTTCCCAACTGAAGTTTCCTCATCCGATAAGCCGTGAGGATATGGTGTTTAGAGTTTTTCCGCCCGAAACGGCGCCTTGGACGGATTTCGATATAGAACAGCATCTCAACTTAAATATCAAAAACAGCGACTGAAATTTCGAGGAGGCTTCGGCCTCTTTTTATATGTTCTTTGCGGTGCGGTATTTTTGACTTTCCGAATAGACCAAAGATATGTATTTATCGTTACCGTATTCGTTTTCAAACCATTCTTCCGTATATCCCATCATATGGATTTCCGCGGCAAAAGCGTCCTCGGCGTCCGCCACGCGTCTGAACGCGGTGCGCAGCGATATATGCATGTCCGCGGCCAGCTGCTGGTAGGTCATTTTCAATTCGATCCTGTCATGAAGAATTTTTTTATGCTTGACGGCGATGCGGTCGAGAGCAGTTGCTACTATGAAACTCAGATTGACTATCTTGCGTTTTTCGTCAGTCAATTCGAGGATCTCGTCTATAAGCCTTTCCGTGCTTATGCCTTGCCTGAGATGTTTGCTTTGAAAAGAGGAGTTTACGCGAGATTCAATGGCAAAATCCAGTTTGCCGACAATTTTCGGCAACAAAGAATAAGCAACAAGCGCAGTGTTGCTCCAATTTTTATTCATATTTCCTCCTGAAATTGTTGAAATGTCAACCTCTTGACTACACTATAAATAGTGGTAAGCGCAAAAGTCAATGTTTTATGTCAGTTTTTTTTGCAGCGCTGCGATCAAAGCGAAAGCCCGATGAGAAGTCCTATGACAAACGCCAATATTGCGTGCGTGAATTTTCGTACTATTATTTGTAAAAAACTCATGCGGCATTTGGATAAAAACGTATAGTTTTGCAAGGTCACGGACAACCCTCCCAGGCTTATGATGCCGGCGGCAAGCGCAACTCCGAGCCATTTCGGAGCACATTGAACGCACGCCAAACAGCCTCTTGTCATTTCGATAGCGCCTGAAAGCAGGGCATATACGGGCGCTGCGGCGGTACCCAACGAGTTGTTGAGAAGAATGTCTACTTTGAATACGGACAGAGTGTCTACGATCATGCCGCAAAGCACAATATATCCGCCCACATAAAGCATATTCAGGGTAGAAGCGGAAATAGTGCGAGACATGAGACTGTCATGCGCGCTGTCGGAAAGTGTCGCGACGTGTCTGTCTAAGTAGGATTGTGATTTTTTCCGTCTGTATATCAAGCCGTTTATCAATGCGGCGATATAATGCGCTGCGAGTATACAGGCGCCGCATCTTACATCGTCGAAAATTGCTTTGCCTACAGTTCCCAGCATAAAAATAGGCCCCGAAGTGGACGCGAATGCGGCAATCGACCGTGCGTCCGCTTCGTCTATCACGCCGGCTTCGTACAGTTCGGCGGTCATACTTGCTCCCACGGGATAACCGGAGAGCATACTTAAAATCAAAACGTAAGCGCTCTCCTTGGGCGCGTTATAAAGCAGGCGCACAGGGCGTTTGAATATGGACGACACTCCTTTGGCGGCGCCGATGTATGTGAGGAGCAAAGAGCAAAAATAGAAAGGGAAAAGCGAAGGCAATACGCTTGTGGCGTATAAGGCTAAGCCCTTTCTTGCAGAATCCAAATAAAAATCCGGCTTTGCAAGCATCATAATCATAAAAGCGATTATGCCTATCGCGGCAAAAACCCTACTTAGATGCACGGTTTTTGTAGCATTAGGCAATTTTAAACTTTGTTTTGACGTCATGCAAAAGTTTATGCCGATAATGAATATATAATGAAAAACAACTTAAAAATGCAATATAAAATACTATGCTTATAAGCAAATTTTTTGAATTTTCGCGGCTTTTTCATCAAGTTTTACCAACGGGAAAACAGGGCAGGACGGGTCGCAATCTGAGGATTTGAAAAAGTAGTAACCGTCTGATGACGCTAGAAGCGGTAAGAGTAATTTCTTTTTTGACGGACGGATTGCGAGAACAGTGCAATATGGTTTCTCTTCCTCGGCAAGACGGGCGAGTTCTTTTGTCAAGCCCACTGAAGCCGACGCGGCAATACGTTTTATCGTCGAGCGCGTATAGCGCTTGCTTGTCAACTGTAAAACTTCGTTGAAATTGTTGAAATCGGCATTGGCGAGGCGATTTTCCATACCTTCCGAGACGTTCGCCAACTTTCCCAATTGTTCTGAGGACATCGATTTTATCGCATATGCGGCGACGGTTGCGTATTTGAAAGTTTTGACCCGATTTTCCAGATCCACGAAAGGGGGGACAAATGGGCTGGCGTCTTTTCCGTCCTCCAGAAGCGCGCGGATTTTCGACGACGAGAGATATTTTTTTCCGTCGTCTTCTTTGCGAAAAACGCTGTGTAAATGTATTTTATCGCCGTATTTTGCGCTCGCTTTAATGTATTCGACTGCCAAAATATTGTTTGGAGACTTCAACATATTAGAAACATCGGGACGCAATAAGTCAAGAGCCATGGTGCGAGATTTTGCGAGCGAATAGCCTTCGTTCAGATATCCTTTAAGCAGATTGGACATATCCTTTGACTCGCTTCTCATAAACTCGGCCGCCATATTCAAATCGGAAAGTTCGTCGGCTTCCGTCCCGAAAGACAGAGTGTATTCGCCAAGCATGCTCAACGTTTTAAGCGCGCCTTCCGCAAAGCCGCTCGCGGTTGAGAGAGAATATGCGGTGGGAAGTTCGAGCACCATATCCGCACCGGCCTCCAGAGCCCAGCTTGCGCGTGTGTATTTATCGACTATCGCAATATCTCCGTGCTGAGTAAAAGAGCCGCTCATTACAACGACGACTGCGTCTGCGCCAGTCTCGCGTTTGGCTGCTCGCAGTTGCTTGAGGTGGCCGTTGTGGAAGGGGTTGTATTCGGCTATAATTGCGGTTATTTTCAAAATGAGTCCTCAATAAGTTGCTTTTTATTTTCCAATTTATTATAATTATAGCGATTTTCACGGAAAAATCAACCAAATCCTGAATGTGGAGATGCATATGACGCAATTTGTCGAAGATTTGATGGTAAGAGCAGCCAAGCTCGGCAAGACTATAGCGCTTGCGGAGGGCTTTGATATCCGCGCTGCAAAAGCGGCGGAGATACTTACAAAAAAGGGCGTGTGCAATGTGGTGCTCATCGGCAACGAAGAGGAAGCTAAGGCGCAATTCCCCGATGTGGACTTTACGGGAGTCCGTTTTGATGACCCTAAGACGAGCGCGCATGCCGACGAGTATGCGAATACGCTTTATGAATTGCGTAAGGCAAAGGGCATGACCTTGGAGCAGGCTCAGGCGCTTGTACGTACAAACAATATGTTTTACGCTTGCGTGGCTCTGAAGCGCGGCGACGTGGACGGCGTGGTAGGCGGAGCGGTATTCAGTTCCGCAGACGTTTCGAGAGCGGCTTTTCAGGTGATAAAGGCCGCGCCCGGCATCAACTCCGTGTCCAGCTGTTTTGTTATGGTGCCTCCCGAGGATTTCAAGTATAAGAAGTACCCTGCGTACATCTTTGCCGATTGCGCGGTCATTCCATACCCCACGGAAGAGCAACTTGCGGATATAGTTGTAGCGGCGGCGGACAGTGCAAGGAAGATATGCCATATCGATCCGAAGATCGCCATGCTGTCCTTCTCGACAAAAGGCAGCGCAAGGCATGAAGCGGTAGACAAAGTCCGTATCGCCTGCGAAAGAGTGCATGCGGAGCATCCCGAAATAGTTGTGGACGGCGAGATGCAACTCGACGCTTCTATCGTAGACGCGGTGGCAAGGCAAAAAGCGGGCGACAGCCCGGTAGCCGGGCAGGCAAACGTGCTTATTTTTCCCAATCTGGACGCCGGTAATATAGGTTATAAATTGGCTCAACGCTTTGGCAATTGCATGGCCATCGGGCCCATTATGCAGGGATTGGCGCTTCCCGTAAACGACTTGAGCCGCGGTTGCGTGGCGGAAGATATCGCCGCGGTCGCCGCAATAACGGCTCTGCAAGCGGCAAAATAATTAAATTCTGGAGATAGAAATGAAAATACTTGTTATAAACGCGGGAAGTTCGTCGCTGAAATATCAATTGATAGACACAGAAACCGAGGAGGCGTTGCTCAAAGGCTTGTGCGAGCGCATAACCATGGACGGCGGCGAGTTGTCTCAGAGGACGTCAGACGGCAGAAAATTGAATATAAAACAAAATATGAAGGATCACACCGAGGCTATACAACTTGTGCTTAAAGCCATGGTAGACCCCGTAAAAGGAGCTATAAAATCGACGGACGAGATCGCTGCCGTAGGACATCGCGTGTTGCACAGCGGCGAAGATTATCATTCTTCCGTCATCATAGACGACGACGTGATCGCGACTTGTGAAAAGAATGCCGAACTCGGACCTTTGCATATGCCTGGCAACATCGCTTGCATAAAGAGTTGTCGCGAGGTCATGCCGGACGTGCCTATGGTAGCTGTTTTCGATACGACGTTTCACAGCACGATACCTCCCAAGGCGTTTATGTACGGAATTCCGTATAGCGTATACGAAAAGTTTAAAGTGCGTCGATACGGCTTTCATGGGACGTCTCACAAGTATGTGAGCGAAGAGACGGCTAAAATTTTAGGCAGAGACGATTTGAAGTTGATCATTTGTCACCTCGGAAACGGCTCTTCCGTTTCCGCCGTCAACGGCGGAAAGTGTATGGACACGTCGATGGGATTTACTCCGCTCGAAGGCCTGGAGATGGGGACCAGAAGCGGCGATATCGATCCGGCCGCAGTGGAATTCATACGCAAAAAGCTTGGTATGACGCCCGAACAGACTGTGGATTTCCTCAACAAGCAATGCGGCATGAAGGGCGTCAGCGAACTCAGTTCCGATATGCGCGACCTCGAAAGCGCCGTCAATCAGGGCAACAATAAGGCCAGACTCGCAATTGAAATCGCCGCATATCGCATAAAGAAGTATATCGGCTCCTACATCGCGGTGCTCAACGGCGTGGACGCAATAGTATTTACGGGC
>CANREO010000067.1 GCA_947629635.1 uncultured Clostridia bacterium | reverse complement strand
TCTCCGTCGAGTTTTGTCATTATAATTCCCGTAACGTCCAAAGTTTTGTTGAAGGTATCAGCCACGGTCACCGCGTCTTGACCGGTCATACTGTCGACTACAAGCAAAATTTCGGTCGGATCTACAGCCTTTTTGATATTTACAAGCTCCTGCATCAATTTTTCGTCTATGTGCAATCTGCCCGCAGTATCTATGATCACAGTGTCATACGCATTTTTGAGAGCATATGCTACAGCGCCTTTCGCGATCTTCACAGGATCTGTTTGTCCCATCTCGAAGCACTCAGTCTGCGCCTTCCCCGCTACGACTTTCAACTGTTGTATGGCCGCGGGTCTGTAAATGTCGCCGGCGGCAAGCAACACCCTCTTTCCCTGTTTTTTGAGATATGCGGCGAGTTTTCCGCACATCGTAGTCTTGCCGGCGCCTTGCAATCCGCACATCATATATATAGTGGGTTGTCTGTCGCTTACGGCAAGCTTTTGATGTTTTGATCCCATAAGCGCAACGAGCTCGTCGTTGACTATCTTAATAATCTGTTGCACAGGTGTAAGAGATTTCAGGATATCTTCTCCCAGAGCCTTTTCGCTGACGCGCGCAGTAAAGTCCTTCACAACGGAATAGTTGACGTCAGCCTCCAAAAGCGCGACTCTTATCTCGCGCATAGCCTGCTTTATCTCGAGCTCCGTAAGTTTGCCCTTGTTGCGCAACTTGGAAAATATGTGATTCATCCTATCGGATAAATTTTCAAATAAGCCCATACTATTCCTCCAAAATGGTCTTGATCCTGTCGGCCGCAACGATCACGCTCTCTTCGTCGCCGCTTCGCGCGGATCTTACGATATGCGCCAACAGCTCCTCGATAGAAGCGTCGCGCTCGACGAGACGGAGGGCGCTTTCGAATTTTTCAAGGTGTTTTTCGCCCTTGTTTATGCCGTCGAGCACAGCTTGCCTCGATACGTCAAGTTCCTCTGCGATCTCGCCGTAAGACATATCGTCGTCGTAGCGAAGCCTCAACATATCGTTTTGCCTTTCGGTGAGCAGAGCGCCGTAATATCGCCTAAGTTGGGAAATCATAAACCTATCCATACTCACCTCAACAGCTATAAAGCACATTTACTTTACACATATTATAATATTTCAAACGCCGTGTCAAGCAAAAATACAGTACATCTGAATTTATTTTAAAATGAAAATCGACGGGACATCCCGTCGATCTAAACAGTTTGATTTACGATAGTCAAAATAGCGCGTCTACAAAATCGTTTGCGTCAAACGGGATCAGATCGTCTATTTTTTCACCTACTCCGACATAGACTACGGGGAGTTCCAACTCGTCCGATATCGCGACCACTACTCCGCCCTTTGCCGTACCGTCCAACTTGGTCAAAATAATACCGTCCGTGTCAATATCTTCGCTGAATATCTTAGCTTGTGCAACCGCGTTTTGCCCTGTAGTGGCGTCAAGTACGAGATATTTCCTGAAATCCGCGTCGGGAAGCTCCCGATCGACAACTCTGCATATCTTTTGAAGTTCCGCCATCAGATTCTTTTTATTGTGAAGTCTGCCTGCGGTGTCTATAAGTATAACGTCGTTTCCTCTTGCCTTTGCCGAAGATATGGCGTCAAACACAACGGCCGCCGGGTCCGCGCCCTCATTGTGTCTTATGACGCGCACGCCGGCGCGTTCACCCCATACTTCGAGTTGTTCGCTTGCGGCGGCACGGAAGGTGTCTGCCGCAGCGACGACGACCGATTTGCCCTGCTCCTTAAAAAAGTGAGCGAGCTTTCCTACGGCTGTGGTCTTTCCCACGCCGTTTACGCCGGACAGCAATATTACAAGAGGATATTCGTAATCGGGTATATCATAGTCGATATCGTCGCGCATAAGTTCTCTCAAGACTTCTTTGGCGTCGTCGGGACGCTTTATCTTGCGCGCAAAGATCTCCTCTTTAAGTTCCTCGATAAGTTTGCCCGTGGCAGCGAGTCCCACATCCGCCGTCAGTAAAGCCTCCTCGAGATCTTCATAAAACTCGTCGTTGAGTTCTCTTGCGGAAAATACGAAAAACAGCTTTTTGGCAAAAGCCTCTTTAGTCTTTTTTATGCCTTGCGCTATTTTTTGAAAAAATCCCATACGTTGTCTTATCTCCTTATTTTTGAGACGTCAATCCTCTTTTGCCTGTTTTACGGCCTCTTCGAACTCTATCGACACTATCTTGGTCACGCCTTTTTCCTCCATCGTCACGCCGTAGATGGTGTCCGCATGACTCATGGTAGGCTTCCTGTGCGTGATCACTATAAATTGCGTTTCGCTGCTGAATTTTTTCAAATATTCCGCAAACAGATTGGTATTGGTGTCGTCAAGCGCAGCCTCGACTTCGTCCAATACGCAAAGAGGCAGCGGCTTCAGTTTGAGGATGGCAAACAGTATGGATATTGCTATAAGCGTCTCCTCGCCGCCGCTGAACAGGCTGAGATTTTGCAACTTTTTGCCGGGCAGTTGCGCCATAATTTCTATGCCCTGTTCAAGCACGTCGTCCGTCTCGCTGTCGTCGAGCCTGAGTTCCGCCCTGCCGCCTCCGAATATCTGGCGAAATACCTCGCCGAAGTTTTCGTTTATCCTGACAAAAGCCGACATGAATTGTTCCTTCATCTTCTCGGTGATCTTGTCTATGATGTTCAATACGTCGTCGTGCGCCTTCTGTAAATCGTCGCGCTGAGCCAGATTTTTGTTCAATCTCTCCTCTGTTTCCTTCAACGTTTCAAGAGCAAGAGGATTGACGTCTCCGAGGCGCGCAATAGCCCTCTTTAGGTCGGTGATCGCCGCGTTTGCGCCATGCGGATCGAAGTCGTCGTCTCGCAATTCTTTCGCACCGGCATAAGTCAAATCGTAATTTTCAAGAATATACGCCTGCATAGAGTTCATTTCTATATCGACGTTGTTCAACATATTTTCATAGCGTACTCTCTTTTCATTTATGGCGTTGCGCTCTTCCATAACTCTGTTTTTTCTCACGTCCAGATCGGTTATTTCGTCTGAAAGTCTGCGCTTGCGCTCGGAAAAGTCGGCTATACTTTGTTCAAGTTCGGCGATGCGTTTTTCATCCTCTGCCGAAAAGTTTGTCCTCTGAGGAGCGCTCATTAAATTTTTAAGCGCCTCCTCTCTGTTTTTAAGTTCGCCTACGATCGTAAGTTTGTCGTCCTCCAGGCTCTCTTTCTGCATGGTATAGCGATGCAAATCCGCCTCGCACGTGTCAAGCTCATTCTTCTTCGCAAGCCCTTCGAGTTTCAATTCCGTCACTTGCTCGGCAAGCAGTTCACTCTCCGATTTTTCGCGAGAATTATCGCCCTTGGACGTCTCTCTCAAAGCGTTGAACTCCTCTCTTTTTTGATTGGTCACTCTTTCGAGTTCGTCTACGGAATCGAGCTTATCCTGCAGTTGCTTTATGTTTTGTCTCACGCGTTCATATTCTTTCGAGTTCTCTTCGATTTCTTTTTCCAGCGTCAGGGATAAATCGTTTGCTCTCTTCGATTTTTCGTCGAGAGTACCGCTTTCGGTGCGAAGCTGAGACAATTCAAGGCTTATCTCTTCAAGTTTGGCGTCCAAAGCAACAACTTCTTCTTCTCTCTCCGCCCTCTGCGTCTTGAGCAAAGCTATATTGTTTTTGATCTTTTCGTAATTTTGCTTTGCAATTTCTATCTTTTTCTCCTGCGTCAGCAGACCCTGGGTCTGATTTCTGCGCGATCCGCCCGTAATTTCGCCGCTCCTGGCAAGGATCTCGCCGTCCAAAGTGACGATTTTTATTGCCCTGCCGTACTTTTTATACAGCATAACGCCGTTGTCGATGTTGTTTACTACAACCGTCGAACCAAGCAATGTCTGCACAAATTTTTCAAACTTAGGCTCATAACTCACAAGGTCGCAGGCGAGGCCGTAACATCCGGGCTCTTTGAGTATGCTCTTACACTCTTCGGGGATACCGTGAGGACGACAGGAGGTCAGCGGTCTGAAAGTCGCTCTCCCATAACCTTTTTGTTTGAGATAACGGATAAGTTCGTTCGCGGCTTCCTCGGATTCCACGAGTACGTTTTGCATAGCGCCGCCCAAGGCATATTCTATAGCCGCCTCATACTCCATGGGCACGTTGATCGCCTGAGCGACGACGCCCCAAATTTTCGACGCGAGCGACGGATCGTGTTTGGCGTCCTGCATGAGATGTCTGACGGCGTCCTGATATCCGGAATATTCATTCTTTATGTTTGTGTAAAGCGCTACGGCTCCCTCTGCCTGACCGAGCTTCGCGTTCAAGTTGACGATATCGTCGTCATACGCCTTTATCGCCTCTTTGGCCTCGTTTCTGCCATACAACGCCTCATTGTATGCCGTCATACATTCGCGCGTTTTTTCATGACACGCTTTGGACGATGACTCGTATATCGCGGCATTTGTCTTTTGCTCGTCAAGGCTACGCTTTTTTTGATTGATAAGTTCGAGCAGATTTCTGGCTCTCTCCTCATTCATGCCCTTTTCCGCGGCGAACTCGGTATAGTTGGATTTCAGGCTGCTGTACTCCTCCATAGCCTGCACATATTCGTCGTTTCTGCGCGCAAGCTCGCTCTCTTTGCCCTCCAACGAACGCTTCAGAGAATTGCTTCTTTCCGAAAGCGCTTCCAAGCGCTTGGATATGGCGATATAGTCCGCAAGTTTTTCTCCCTTTTTCTCTTTTGCGCGCAAAATCAATTGCTCTGTCGCAACAAGCTCGGCGTCCGTCTCTTTCAGATCCTCGCCGAGTCTGTTTATATCCGCCTGAACGTTGGCGATCCTTTCCTTCAAAAGGACTGCGTCTCCCTTCATCTTTTCGGCGTCTACCTTAAGTTCCGTAAGTTCAGCCGTGCTTGCAGAATAAGCGATATCTATCTGTTGCGATTCTTTTATGCACGCGTCGTACTTGTCGGCGCAACTTTTGAACTCGGCGTCTTTATCCTTAAGGTCGCGCTCCGTCGCGGATATATTTGCGGAAATTTTTTGTTTGGTGGCTCTGTTGTTTTCGAATTTATAAAGATATAGATTTACCTCTTTGCGTTTGAGCTCGTCTTTCAGCGCGAAATATTTCGTCGCAGCCTCAGCCTGCCTTTTGAGAGGAACTATTTGCCTTTCTATCTCTGCGATGACCTCGTTGATATTGGCTATATTAGCGGCGGCTTTAGCGAGGTCGCCGAGCGATTTGTTTCTGTCGTCGCGACTTGCCGAAATCCCAGCAGCTTCTTCGAAGATAGCTCTGCGCTCGGTGGGCTTTGAAGATAATATCTCCCTTACTTTGCCTTGCCCTTTTATCGAATATCCGTCTCTTCCGACGCCCGTGTCGCGGAAGAGGTTTATAATATCGGTTCTACGTGTCCTCGTGCGATTGAGATAGTATTCGCTCAATCCGCTTCTGTCCAGCTTGCGCGTGACAATCACTTCGTCGTACGGCAACGTGGGAAAATAGCGCTTATCCTCGTTGTTGAATACAAGCGAGACCTCGCAATAAGACATGCTTTTGCGCTTCTCGGTGCCGGCGAAAATGACGTCCTGCATCTTCTTGCCGCGCAACTGTT
>CANREO010000066.1 GCA_947629635.1 uncultured Clostridia bacterium | reverse complement strand
CGGCGCTCTCGGCGCGGAAGAGGACGGCAAAGAACGTATGGTGTCAACGCCGTGGTCCGACGAACTCATTCCATTTTCCAAGGCGGCGGAGATAGGCACGCAAAAGGTGATTAAGGAGCATAGCACCATTGCCCTTGCCGTGACGACGGACGGAAGTTTTTCGAATATAGCGCGCGAAAGATATGAAGAGGCTGAGCAGCGCGTAATATCCGAATTGAAGGAGTGCGGAAAGCCCTTTGCGATTTTGCTTAACAGCGCCACGCCGACGGCGGATGAAACTATAGAACTTGCAGAGCGGTTGAGAGAAAAATATGCCGCTTCCGTGATCGTCAAAAACGCTCTTGAGCTTGACGAGCAAGACCTTACGGAGATTCTGGAAACAGTATTGCTTGAATTTGCCGTAACTATAATAGATTTCAACTTGCCGCGCTGGGTGCAGGCTCTTTCACCGAACAGCGACGTAGTAAAAGAGATCGTCGACGCTGTGCGCAATATGGGCGCCGAAGTGAGCAAGATGAAGGACTATGACAAGATAGACGCTTTCTTTAAGGACGCAAAATATTGGCAAGAGCCGACATCTATAAACCTTGACGCCGGCACAGGCAGAGTATCCGTAGAAATGTCGCCGCGCGAAGGCGTATTTTATGAGGTGGCAAGCAAAGAATGCGGAATAGAAATGTCCGACAGCTTCGATTTGCTTAAGCAACTCAAGAAATTGTGTAAGGGCAGGGAAAAAATAGAAAAGTTGCAATCCGCCATCGAGCAAGTCGAAACGCTTGGATATGGCATAGTGTTGCCTACGATAGACGAGATGGAACTCATGGAACCGCAAATCCTGAGGCAGGGTCAACAATACGGAGTAAAACTCAAGGCGCATGCCCCTTCTTTGCACATAATGAAGGTCGACGTCGAGACGGAAGTGAGCCCACTTGTGGGCAGCGAGCAGCAGAGCAAAGACCTTGTAGACGGTATGCTCGCCGACTTTGAAAAGGACAAGCAGGCTATTTGGAACACAAATATCTTCGGCAGATCGCTCAGTTCGTTGGTTGCGGACGGTATAAACAACAAGCTTCACACAGTGCCTTCCGATGCGGAGCAAAAGTTGCGCAAAACGCTAGGCAGAATAGTCAACGAGGGGAAGGGCGGAGTAATATGCATTTTGCTCTGATCAACACTTAAAACCACCGTTTGCAAAGGATAAAATATAAATCCCGTCAATTGACGGGATTCTTTTGTCAAGCGTCAAAGTGAGGTAAATACGCCTGACGTCATCGGATTAAATCATACATATTTGCGGAGATTATCGTACGTTTATCCGAAGATTTTCTTTTGTGCTTCTCAATCCTTTGTGATAAGTTTATGCACAGAGTCTGTCGGTCACGGGCAGCTCTGTGCATCGACTTAGCCTGCTTTTTTCTCGCGCAGCAACTTCTTCATAGCTTGCACTTGAGCGTCGATGTTATCGTTCACCCAGCAAGAGAATTTGTCGCCGGGCACGACGATCGAAAATTGATTGCTCTGCACCTTTGAACCCGCGACGTCGATAACGCCGCTGGAAGTGGAGAAATTTGTGATATCTTTGTAGAAATATTCCTCGGTGCTTTCTGCTCCCTTGTCAAGGGTACCCTCGATAAAGAATGAGATTTTGTAAGCGCAAATTTGATCTTTCGTAAAGAAAAGCCATGTTACTTGATATGCGTTGGAACGCCACTTGCCGTCCTTGCCCTGCTTGACTTTCGTGTCGCTGTCATAGTTGTGACCGGCGAAGGTGATGGGCTTGATGAGTTGCGCCTCGGAAGGGTCAAGACCGAGTTTGTTGATTGCTCTTGTTTTCACTTGCGGAAGCAACGCATTGACTTTTTCCTTTACTGTTTCGTCAAACTTTGCGTCTTTTACGCCGAGGATCAGATCGAGGATCTTTCCTACGAAACCGGTTCTTGCCGGCTTCAGGTACTTTTCAATAATGCTTGCCATAATGTACTCCTTATCTATTTTTTATAACCCGTGTGACCGAGTGGGTATCAAAATTGAAACGGAATATCGACTGCGAGAAGCTTAAATAATGACGCTTTATCGCTTGCGCTCACGCTGCCTTTGACTTCGTTCAGGACTTCGCTGAAAGAGGGGGTGCAATTCATATAGTTCGTATAGTAGTAATCATAGCGAATATACGCTTCGAAATATCTGAAAATAGGGCGGTATTCTATTGAGCATGCCGCTTGCAGATAACTTATTGCGGTGTCTACCGTTTTCATGGACGAAAAATGCGGTCTTTTGCCGGCAAACAGCGCGACAGCGGTATAAAAATAAAGTTCGGCGCTGTCAAAGAGCAAAGGCATTGCCTTTTCGAATGCAGTGACCGCCTGTGCATACAATTTCAATTACAAAAAGCACATTCCCACTGACATCGCTGCCTGCCCGTCTGTAGCGTCGGCTGCAAGTCTGCGGTTGTAAGAGCCTATGTATTTGTTGATTTGCGGCATTGAAAAAGCGTCTATATCGGCCATCGATGTGATGGTAACGGCGCTTTTGCAATATCGGCATTTTGTATCGGTAATATTTAAATCTGCTCCGCAATTGGGGCATTCAATGCGTTTTGCAACGACTTGCATAATGAATCCTCTGTATTTTATCCCTTTTTCTTATATATACATTATAGTTAGGCAACACCTAATTGTCAAGCAATTTTATTAGGTTATGCCTAACCTATTATCAGGAGGAAACAATGGATAATATTGATGATCTTATCACGAAAAATTTGAAAAACGAGATCGAATTATCTCAAAAGAGTAAGTCTGCAATCGCAAAAGAACTCGGCGTCTCGCGGCCGACGGTGTCGCAATATTTGTCGGGCAAAATCCAGCCGTCGCTATCGACTTTTGCAAAACTTTGCAGAGTGTTGGATTGTTCTGCAGACGATATCTTGGGACTGAATGACAAAAATTGACGAAAATTATATCAGTATATATTTTTCATCTCGGGCAGTGCGTAATTGAAAAAATCCTTGTACGCGTTGCATTTTTCTATGTCTATTCGTTCGCGCTTACAGCCGCCTCGGCAGAGTCTGAAATAGTCGCATTTTTTGCACTTTGACGGCAATTTGAGGCTGTCTAGGATAAATTTCTCCGCTATCGAGTGATGCGACAGCGTATCGAAGTCATTGTCGTCTATGTTGCCCAATTCGTACTCATCCAAACAGTAGAAGTCGCACGGATACACCGTGCCGTCGCCCTCTATGACAAATTGGTGAGAGCAGTAACCGTTCATGCCGCATTGTTCCGCCACCTCGCCACGCGCAAAACGCACGAAATTGTCAAATTGCCTTATTGAAACATAGTTGCCTCTCTTGATGTCGGCAAGATACAAAGAAAAAAGTTTTTTCAAAAATACCGAATACTCTTTTTCGCTCGGATACGAGGCCTTATCGTACGGCTGTCCGTCAAGCGGCTTTAAGCAGGGGATAAACTGCAAAAATCGAAAGCCGTTGTCTCTATAAAACTTGTATATATCTGTGATGTGATTGACGACAGCGCGGCTTAGCACCGTGAGGACGTTGAAAGGTATGCCATGGGTCTTAAGGCGGTTCAAGCCTTTGATGATCTCGTCGAAAGCCGGGGAGCCGTCAGCCTTTATGCGGCAACAGTTGCCCTCACGATTGCCGTCGATGGAAATACCTATCAAATAGTCGTATTTTTTGAAGATATCGCACCACTCGTCATCTATAAGCGTTCCGTTTGTCTGAATGGCAAGCTGAGTATTTTTGCGGCCTTTTAAGCGTTCGCCGACATGAATATAAAATTCCTTTCCTCTTATGAGAGGTTCGCCGCCTTGAAAGGAAAGATACAGCCTGTCGTCTCCGACAAAGGCAAGAGCCTTTTCAATGATGTCGTCCATACGTTCTACGGACAGCATGCCTCTGAAAAAGCTCTCCCTCATATTGCCCAGGGAGTGGTAAAAGCAGTAAGTACATCTGAGATTACAACTCCCCGAGGCGGGTTTTATCATTACGGATAAATTCACTATAGAATGCCTCTTCTGTTTTTTCTAAGCGATTCGCGGAAGTCCAGCAGCTGTTTTTTCATCTGCGCAGCGGCGTCCACGTACGTCTTGGATACGTTGTATCCCTCTATTGGGTCGAGGTCGAGGTTGAACATATAGTTTTTGTACATCTGATCTATGAAAGCGCTGTTTTCGTTGCGTACGTTCAGATAATACTTGAAGTCATACACTTTCTTTTCGCCGGTAGGCTTGCCGGTGATGTCCAGCACATCAACTTCTATTGCCATTTGCAGGCTTTGCACGGTGCCCTTTTTGATATAATACAGCACGCGGTTGTTGCCGTCTCTGTCAAGCACCGTAGCGTCCTCCGGTGTGTTGCCCTCCAGCACGTCTTTCATGCTTACGCCGTCAATGATACGGTCGGTCGGGAGAGAAATGTCCATATAGTCGAGCAGAGTGGGGAAGATGTCCGTGTTCATATAGCTCGCCGTGATGCAATATGTATTTATCTCGTTTCCAAGCGTATTTGTCAGCGTAACGGGCTTATCCGTGCGCAGATTTTTGCCGTAATGCACGAGCATCGGCACTTTGTGACCGCCTTCGAAAGTGGTATTTTTCCTGCCTTTCAACGCGCCTGTAGCGCCCTCTTTGCCGGGGCCGTTGTCCGAAGTGAAAATGATGATAGTGTTGTCATAGACATCCTTGTGTTCTCGCAATATTTGCAGAGTCTCGCCCAAATAACGGTCAAATTCCTCGATATTATCTATATATGTGTCGTCGGTCGTGTCGCCCTTGACCGCATTGTCTGTATCTACGCTCGTTGTATTGTTTGAGGAGAAGAGCGGGGCGTGCGGCCATGGCGTGCAGTAGTAAGTGCAGAAAGGCGTGCCGTTATCTTCATAATTCTTGATCTGTTGCTCAAGATAGGGATTCATCTTTTCATGAATACGTTGCGTCGTGACGGACTGGTCGGCCATTTCGGCATGGCTGAAGACTTCCTTAAACTCGCCGTTTTTCTCCTCGACGAAGTTGTAGGGGGTCATATCGTTGACATAGTGACTGCCGTAGAAATAGTCGAAACCTTGGTTTGTGGGCAGGTACTCGCCGTAATCGCCCAAATTCCATTTGCCGAAGAGAGCTGTTGAATATCCGACTCTCTGCATAACTTCGGCGAAGGTGATTTCATCTCCCAAAATGCCGTCCACATTGTTGAGGAATTGGAAAGGATTAAAGAAACGCGTTACGCCAAAGGGATTGAGCGAAACCTTGGACGGGAATACGACGTTGTCGAGATAACCTCTGGAACAATATCTGCCTGTCAGTATTCCGAAGCGAGAAGGAGAACACACGGGAGAGGAAGCGTAAAAGTTTTCGTAATATACGCCGCCGTCTTCCGCTATGCTGTCGATGTTAGGCGTTTTGATGGTAGGATCTTTGCCGGTGCCGTTTAGATAACTGTACAAAGAGATGTCCGAATAGCCCATATCGTCCATAAGTATAAACAAAACATTGGGACGCTCTTTAGCGGAATTTTCGTTGAGCGAATTGAGATAGTCGTCATGTCCGTCTTTCATGGATTGGACGGTGGGTTTGGCTCTGAAACTGCCGGCGAGAGCGAAGAATACCGTTACGCCTATCATGACTACGGAACAGAGCGAAGCAAATAGCCTTGTTTTACCGCCCGATTTTTTGAATATCGAAGGCATAAAC
>CANREO010000065.1 GCA_947629635.1 uncultured Clostridia bacterium | reverse complement strand
CGGCATGGGCAGCGGCGAAAACGCGTCTGCCACAAGCAAAAACGCCGTGAGCATGATAGAGAGCTTTTACAGAGCCGGTCTTGAGAGCGGCATAATTTTGAGCCTTGTCAACAAACTTTTGAAGATGAGTCTCGAAGATAGTTTTACGTCGCTTGACATATGCGTTATCGACAGTTCTACGGGTGGTTTGGACGTCATCAAGCTCGGGTCGGCCGCCGGTTTTATAGTACGTAATGACAGTATAGAGTTGATTCAATGCTCTCAGCCTCCTGCAGGCATTTTGGATTCTGTTCAGCCTTTGACGAGCAGATATCAACTGTACGATGGGGATATGGTCATTATGATGTCAGACGGTGTGTTCGACGCGCTGGAAAGCGCGGGAGTCGCCGAGGCTGTTGACGCCATAGATACGCACAATCCTCAGACGCTTGCCAACGAGTTGCTGCATAGAGCGGTCGAAGCAGGGGCGCAGGACGATTGCACCGTAATGGTTATGAGACTGTTTTGCGTTTGATATTTTTAAGATATAGCTTCAGCGCCTTGTCAATTGAAAATATTTGCGGTATAATTTGAGCATGACAAGAGCGCTTACCCTTGATGTTGAGTTTAACGGCGAACCGCTTGCCGAAAGCGAGGCGATCGTCGGCGTGGCTGTGAGCGGCGGCAGGGATTCCGTCGCACTTTTGCATTTGTTGAAAAACAGCGGCGTTAAACTTGTTGCTATCAATGTCGAGCATGGCATCCGAGGCAAGCGGAGCGTAGAGGACAGCCAATTTGTCCAAGGATTGTGCGAACAGTGGGGCGTTGAACTGAAAAGTTTCGCCGTGGATGCTCCGCTTTTCGCAAAAGAAAATTCTTATACTTTAGAGCAAGCTGCGCGAGCCTTGAGATATGGCATATTCGAAGAGTTGCTTGATTGCGGCGAAGTCGATTGCATTGCTCTCGCGCATCATAGTTGGGATCAGAGCGAGACTTTGCTTATGCGCATATTGAGGGGCACGGGAGTGCGAGGGCTTGTGGGCATGCGCAAGGTCAACGGGAGATATATTCGTCCGCTCATCGAGTATTCGCGAGAAGATATTGACGCTTATGTGTTGGCAAACGGGCTTGAATACAGAGAGGACGAGACAAACTCCGACACGCAATATACGAGAAACTTTTTGCGAGACGAGCTTGCAAAATTGCGTCAACGCTTTCCGGACCTTGACGACGCCTTTGCAAGACTTGCTGCGAGCGCTGAGGAAACGGAAAAGTATATTGACACTCAATTGCCCGAATTGCGTGTTTATGACGGCGAAGTGAATATCAAAACATCGTATTTTGCAAATTCGATAGTCGCAAAACATCTGATAGTCAAGGCAGCCGATATGCTTGGGGTGAGCAAAGATATAGAGGAAAAACATTTGAGAAGCGTGATGAATCTTGCGAAAGCAACAAACGGCAAGATGCTTTGTTTGCCTCATGGTATAAGAGCTCATAAAGACGCTGACGGAATCGTCATATCTCGAGATAACGAAGCGCGCGAAAGAGATTTGCCTCAATTTGAACGTTTGCCGTTTGCCGCATTGGATTTCAAGCGAGAAGCGGAGTCGGGCATACTTTATTTGGATGCTGACAAACTGCCGAAAGATATAGAGATACGCGGAATACGCGAGGGTGACAGTATTTGCAAATTCGGCGGAGGCACAAAGAGCGTGGGCGATTTTTTAACGGATAAAAAGGTGCCGAAGCGGAAGCGCGACGGTTTGACCGTGCTAGCAAAGGGGAGCGAGGTCTTTTGCATTGTCGGAGTTGCCATATCTTTAAAAGCGTCGATAGATGGCGATACGAAAAATATGCTTAAAGTTTCGTTGCAAAAAAGCTGTAATTCAGTTTGCAACGAGATCGAATAAATCGGATAAAGAGAGAAGGATGAATTATGTACGGAAAGGAAATCAAGAAAGTGCTGATATCCAAGGACGCCATTGCGAAACGCGTGGCGGAACTCGGTGCCGAGATCAGTCGCGACTTTAAAGACGAAAGCGTAACGCTTGTGTGTACTTTGCGCGGCGCGTGCGTGTTTTACGCGGATTTGGCGAGAGCGATTGATACCGACTTGGAAATGGATTTTATATCGGTTTCCAGCTATGGAGCCGGAACGTCCACGACGGGAGAAGTGAAGATGATCAAGGATCTGAGTTCTCCCATACAGGGTAAAAATGTCATCATCGTCGAGGATATCATAGATTCCGGCGTGACTCTGAGTTATCTCAAGAAGTTGCTTGAGGCGAGAGAACCGAAGAGCCTGAAAATTTGCTCGCTTCTTGATAAGCCGTCGCGCAGGAAGGTGGATTTTAAGGGCGATTATGTAGGCTTCGAAATAGAGAACGAGTACGTCGTCGGCTACGGTTTGGACTACAATCAAAAGATGAGGCATTTGCCCGAGGTCTGCGTGCTCTCGCCGGAGGTTTATGGAGGCTGATAGAGCGAGACTTTCGGAACTCGCCGAGGAGCTTAATGCCGTCCCGCTTTATGCGGTGGGCGGATATGTGCGCGATATGCTGTTGGGATACGAATGCGGCGATATCGATTTGTGCGCGCCCTTGACGGCGGACGGATTGAAAAATATGCTCTCGTCGTTTACGGTGTCGGAAAAAAGCATGCGAATGGGCACCGTGCAAATATCCAAGGGCAATTTTAGGGCGGAGTATACTGCCTTTCGTACGGACAGCTACGAGCCGGGCAGCGGCAAGCATTGCCCAAACGAAGTGCGATTTACCGATGACATTCGCGAGGACGCGCTCAGGAGAGATTTTAAGTGCAACGCCGTGTATCTGAGGCTTGCCGACCGGCAATACGTCGATCCGCTTGGCGGAATCGAAGATATAAAAAACAAAATCTTATCCGCCGCGGATGAACCGAGAAAAGTTTTTGAGGCGGACGGACTTAGACTGCTGAGGCTTGTGCGATTTGCGGCGGAACTGGGATTCGATATAGAGGCCGAAACTTTTGCCGCGGCAAAAGCGTATGCGAGTCGCGTGGAGGATATCGCAGCGGAGCGCGTTAGGGACGAACTGAGCCGCATCTTTGTTGCGGACACCCGCCACGGAGTTAAGGGTGCGCATTTGAGGGGGCTCAGATTACTTGACGAGTTTGGTTTGATCCGGCTGTTGCTTCCGGAACTTGCCGCTTTGAAGGGATTGAAGCAAAATCCGAAATATCATCTTTACGACGCTTACGAACATTCTTTGAGAGCGTTTGAAGCGGCGCCTCCGAGACTTAGATGGGCGGCCCTGTTGCACGACATAGGCAAAGCCGTCGCGATGGCGGAAAGCGGAACGATGCGCGGTCATGAAAACGCGAGCGCGGCGCTTGCGGACGACATTCTCGGAAGACTAAAGTTTTCAAACGACTTCAGGCGGCGCACTGTAGAGCTTGTGCAAAATCATATGATCGATATAAACGGCAATACGCATATGCCCAAGCTCAGAAGATCTGTCGTTAGACACGCCGACATTATAGAGGATCTGCTTTCGCTCATGGATGCGGACGCGATCGCCTCGGCAGGCAGCCTTACGAGGGAAAACAGATTGCGCGCGGCGTATGAAGAGATGCAAAGACTCGGACTTCCGATGAGCGTGGATATGCTGAAGATCGACGGAAACGATCTTGTAAAATCGGGCGTGCCCGCAAAGATGCGCGCGGATCTTTTGAAGCGATTACTTGAGGATACTGCGCTTGACCCGAATTTGAACGACAGAGAGGCGGCGTTGAGATATATAGAGAAAAGCCGTGCCGATACGGAGGTAATATGGAACAACGACTGAATATTTTATCGGGCGAAATGATAGGCGTAATAGTGTTGCTCGCGTTGCTTATAGCGGCGTCGGTCGCGCTTGCGATCATTTTTTTCAAACGTAAAAAAGGCATAGATCTACAGGAAATCCAAAAAGAAAACGATCGTCTGGCGCGCGACATGTCGACTCAAATAAAAGTTGAAAACAGCATGCTTGCCGGGGCGATAAACACTTTGAACAACAATATAAACGCGCTTTCCGAAAAAACGGACAGACTTAGAGAGGAAATCGGCAACCGTATTTCCGATATGAATGTCTTTACGGCAAAATCCGTCGGCGATATGAAATCCGCGGTGACGACGGGGCTTGCCCTTGTCAAGGAGGACAACGCCAAACAACTTGAAAAGATGCGAATGACGGTCGATGAAAAACTGAGCAATACTCTCGAGGAAAGATTCAATCGTTCGTTTAAGATCGTCAACGACAGGTTGGAGGAAATAAATCGCACTTTCGGCGAGCTTCAAAACTTGCAGACGGGCGTAAACGACCTCAATAAGATCTTCAAAAACGTTAAGACGCGAGGCACATGGGGCGAGGTGTCGTTGGATAGTTTGCTTGGGCAAATACTCGCGCCCGAACAATATTCCAAACAAGTTCAGTTGACGCGCGGAAGTCAGGACGCCGTCGATTTTGCTATCCGCATGCCCGGACGCGGCGACGGAGAGGTATTGTTGCCCATTGACGCAAAATTTCCGTCCGAGGATTACGTAAGGTTGGTCGAAGCGAGCGAAAGGGGCGACGCTGCTGCGATCGACGTTGCGGCAAAATCGCTTTCCGCAAGGATAAGACAGGAGGCTATGAGCATTCGCGATAAATATATAAAGCCGCCTAAAACAACGGATTTTGCGATAATGTATTTGCCGACCGAGGGATTGTATGCCGAAGCGATCAGGCGTGACGGAGTCATAGAGGAAATACAAAATAAATATCGTGTGATCATCTGCGGCCCCACTACCATTGCGGCGCTTCTCAACAGTTTGCAGATGGGTTTCAAGAGCCTTGCCATAGAGAAACGCAGTACGGAAATCGGCAAGTTGCTTACTACGTTCCTCAGTGATTTTGACAAGTTCTCGGACTTGCTCAGAAAGACGGGAGATAAGTTGGGTAAGGTGCAAGATACGATTGCCGATGCGGAAAAACGTACCGAAATAATAAGGAAGAGGCTGGGCAAGGTCGGCGGACAGCTTGGCGACGGATCATCGAGCGATGATGTCGCTATGTTGGAAGCCGCGGCAGACGACGGGGACGATTATGAAAGCTGACCTACACATACATACCTCCGCATCCGACGGTTCAATGGCGCCGCGCGAAGTTGTGAAATGGGCGAAAAGCGAAGGTTTGGAAGCGATAGCGGTGACAGATCACGACACCGTGAGCGGCTTGGATGAGGCTAAAGACGAGGCGGAAAAGTCGGGCATAGCCTTTGTGCCGGGCATAGAACTTTCGGCGCGCACTACCAAAGAAATACATATTTTGGGGTATAACTTTGATTATCACGACAGAGATTTTCTCGACGAGCTTGAGAGCGTGAAGGCTTTGCGCACGGAGCGGAACGTTCAAATAGGCAAGCGATTCGCTGAACTTGGCGTCGAAACGGGTATAGATTTCGAGGCTCATGGGTTGGGGCGCATGAATATGGCGCGCGTTCTCGTGCAAAAAGGGATATGTCGCGATATAGCGGAAGCCTTTGAAAAATACTTGGGGCCCAAGGGGGCGGCATATTGCGAGACAAAGCGAATAACTCCAATCGAGGCTGTGAAACTCATAAAAAAATTCGGCGGTTTCGTGAGCCTTGCGCACCCCAAAAAATATATTACGGATGGCACGTTGGACATGTTGATCGGGGGACTGAAACCGTTTGGACTTGACGGCGTTGACACGGAATATCCA
>CANREO010000064.1 GCA_947629635.1 uncultured Clostridia bacterium | reverse complement strand
CCTTTCGCCGTCCTTTGTGAACGCGACCACCGACGGGGTCGTCCTGGCGCCCTCGGCGTTGGGGATGACGACGGCCTCGCCGCCCTCCATAACTGCCACGCATGAATTTGTCGTGCCAAGGTCAATTCCTATGATTTTTCCCATATTATTTCTCCTTTTCCCATAAAGGGAAGCTCGATTTTATTTTTAGGCTTTTAGCCGTATTGCCATTTTATTTGTCGTTTTTAACTATTTAAAACGCTTTTTAGTCGTTATAGCCAACTTTTACGCTTGCGGGTCTCAAGAGTTTTCCGCCAAGCGTATAGCCTTTAAGCAAAACTTCTATCACTTTTCCGGCCTGCTCCTCGCTTTTTACGCGCTCTACAGCGGTCATAATCTTTGCGTCAAACTCTTTGCCGTCGGCTTCGATCATTTCCAATCCAAAACTTCTCAGCGCGCTGAGGATCTGCGTTTCCATCATATTGAAGCCCGTCAATGCCGCCTCGTCTTGCACGTACTTTCTTGCAAGATCGCAATTATCCAACACCGACAGCAACTTTTCTATCACCATTGACTGTCCGAATCGTTTCATGTCCTCCGCGATAGCATTGTTGCGTTTACGATAGTTGTCAAATTCGGCCTGTATTCTTTTGGCTTCCGTTTTACATGACTCTGCCTCTTTCAACGCCAGTCCGAGATGTTCCTCCAAACCGGCGATATAGTCCTCGTCGCTCATTTGCTCTCTGTCGAGGTCTCTGTCGCCGAGTTCCTTCTCGCCGACGGATTGCTCCTCAACATTTTCTTCGATCTTTACGTCATTCTTTTTTTTCATAGCCTGTCCTTGTCGTCAATAACCGTAGTCAACGTCTTTTTCATATATTCCAGCACGCCCAAAACTTTCTTGTAGTCCATACGTTGCGGACCTATAACGCCGGCCTGCCCCATCACTTCGTCGCCCACCTTGTAGGCCGCGGTAATTATCGCGCATTTGTCTACGCCGCTGTCCTCCTTGCCTATGCGCACGGAAAACTCTATACTGCCGCTGTCGTCCGTCAAAAGTTCCGACATGCTGTTTTTGTCCGTGATCACTTGCAAAAAGTTTTTTGCGTCCTCGACGTTGTTGTATTCGGGATAATCCAGCATCTTCAAAGCGCCCTCTACAAAGACGTTGTCGCTGTGCTCGTTGATGTAAATACGAAGTATGCTAAGCACTTCGTCGAAGATATCCTTATACGCCGCAAGTTCGCCGTCTATCTCACCCATATCGAACTTTTCGAATTCATCTATATGTCTGCCTTGAAACACCTTATTCAGCACTACGCTCGCACTATCCAGATATTCTTCCTCGAAATCGTCTTTTATATCTATCGCTCTATTGGCTATCATACCTTTATCGGTGATGATAAGCACAACGGCTTTTCCGCTTTTGATCGGCACCAACTTCACCTCGAGTATCTCGACATTGATTGCAGTCTTGTCAATGAAAAACGACGTATAATTGGTCACATCGCTTATCACCTTTGCCGCTTGCTTCGATATGTCTTCTATACGGCCGAGTTTATTCAAAAACTTTTCGCGGATAAATGCAGTCTCTTGGTCGGTCAGCGCATTGGCGTTGCCCTCATCGGTATTTATAGCCTCGACATAAAATTTATATGCCTCTTTAAGCGGCACCCTGCCTGCCGATGTGTGCGGTTGCTCTATATATCCCAACGCCTCGAGCGCGCTCAACTCGGACCGCACAGTGGCGGAACTCACTTCGGGCAAATAGCGGCTCTGTATGTCCGAACTGCTGACAGGCTGTCCCGTCGAGATGTACAGATCCACGAGTGCGTGCAATATTTTCTTTTTTCTTTCGGAAAGTTCCTTTCCCATATCTACCTGCTTTAGTCACATCACTTTGCTAGCAGTCTATCTCATTGACTGCTAACAGTATATTTCTTTCTCTGCCAAATGTCAATAGTTTTTGTAAATTTTTTTAAAATATTTATATATTTAGTTTGTTATACACTCGGTAAATTATGAGTTAATTATACGCATGAGCCGATTAATTGCATAAAATAGTTGCCGAAAAGCATAATTTGAAGAAAAATCTCAAAAACCCATAAAAAATCCTTTGCATTCTCGCAAATATTTGCTAAAATATAAAAGCACCTTTGCTAGTGTGGCTCAGTCGGTAGAGCAGCTGATTCGTAATCAGCAGGTCGGCGGTTCGAGTCCGCCCACTAGCTCCAGCCCGTTGTCAAAACGGGCTTTCATTTTTGCTTCCTCTCACCGCCGACTGCGTCTCGCTCTGCGATCCGCTCGGCCTGCACGCGATTGAGCCTTCCGCTAACAATCGCTGTAAGACGAGTCCGCCCACTAGCTCCGGCCCGTTGTCAAACGGGCTTTTTATATTACTTTCATTTTACCTATTTGCCGTTCAACTTATTTATTAGATTTGTATTATAGTCTAAAATTTTTTTATTTATAATTCTATTAAAATCGCCTTCGTCGCTGTTGACGAAGTCCACCAGCACTATCGGCATTTCGGACAACCATTTTTCAAAATCAGGGTGATTTACGATGTCCGCATTGTGCTTAAGCGCAAAGTCAAGCAAACTCCATTCCGTAATTACAGCGCGCAAATCTTTTATATTGAAAGAGCCCTGCGTTTGATTTATGCGCAACTTATCTCTATAATATGCGTTGTTTGAAAGCCATTCGGCAGATTCCCCTATCGCTTCAAACAGACTTTCGTCGTCAAGGCGATTGTGCCAATCGTTGAAGGCATTGCGGGTCAAATCGAAATAATATTTGTCGTACTGTCCAAAGCCGAATTCATGCACATAATTGTATCTGCCATACACTCGCTTTACAAACAGCACCACGCCGGCACTTCTTCCGCTGTCCGTCACTTGATTGTACGTAAGTTCGCCTATGGTTATGCCGTCGCTGTTTGCAAGATTGAATGTATTGACTTTGCCATAGCGCACAAAATCCATCAATCCCCATTCTTTGCCGTTGTAAGTATATTTTACGCTTGCGATGAGGTTATACAGCATACTAAGCGTTCCGCCGGCTCCAAGCGATTGCGGCTCAAGTTGCAACAGAACGATCTCTCCCGGGTGCTCCGACAAAAAACGCACTATATCGGTTATGTATACTTCAAGCCTATTTGACAGCAATGCATGCTCGCCGTACCACTCTCCGTCCGTATATCTGCTGCATTTTAGGTTTAGATATCTTGCGCCCTGCATCAACTGTTGATATACGCCCACCGTCTGCGTTTTGGCGTATCTGTACATCATGCCCTTGATAAGCGGAAAAAATATGCCCAGCGCGCTGTCATCATCTTCGGGATCAAGACGTGACGTTACGCTTATGCCGTCCGAGGACGCGTCATGGGATCCCAACATAGCAATATCCGTGATATGAGGATTTGCCTCCACAATTCCGTCAATATTCAACACATTGCCATACGCTCCGTCCAAAAGCCCCTGCCTTTTTGTGATGTTTGAAGATTGGAGCAACACCGAAAAGTACACGGCAACGATCGCCGCAATAGTCGCGACAAGCGCCAATGCCGCAACCAAACCCTTGTGGGATTTCTTTTCGGTATTTTTGTTGCGCATTCTCTTTTCACCCTTGACATGCCCAAATGCGCATTCAACAAAAATAAAAATGCGCCTCATTGAGAGACGCATGTCAATGTTCTCTCAATGTTGCTACACATTTTACCTAACTCAAGGCGAGAGAATACACTAACCTATAGTATTCCCTTGAATTAGGCATATTAAAATGTGTAGCAACATTATTGTATCACATTAACGCCAAAAATCAATCAAATATTTTAATCGGTTCACACTGAAACTCAAACGCGATCTAACTGCTCTTATCCAAAATTTCTTTCACAAGATTTTCATTGTATTGTCTTATTTTTTGATTTACTCGCTCGTTAAAATTGCCTGCGTCGCTGTTGACGAAGTCCACCAGCACAATAGGCATTGCTTTCAACCACTTGTCAAAGTTAGGATGGTTGATCAATTTTTCATTGTGTTTCTTTGCAAAATCAAGCAAGCTCCACTCCACAAAGACCTCCCAAATGTCGTTTGAAGTAAACGAGCCCTGCGTTTGATTTATGCGCAACTTGTCCGAATAATAATCGTAGCCGTCCAAAAGTTCCGCAACATAATCTATCTGCTCAAAAAGGTTGTCGCTGCCCATTCTGTGGTGCCAAATATTGGACGCGTTTCTGGTCAAATCAAAGTAATAGTCATCATATCGGCTGTAACCGAGATCCTGCCAATAGTTGTATCGGTCGGAAACGCGTTTTTCAAACAAAACTACGCCGGCGACAGTGCCGTTTTTTGTAAGATCGTTATAACGCAACGAGCCTATATAGACTCCGTCGTCCTTATATCCGTTGAAAGCGTCAACTCGGTCATAGTAAACAAAATCCATCAACCCGTATGAAACGCCCTCTTTTTCGTAGCGGACCGACGCGACAAAATTGTGCAGATCCGACAGCGTGCCTCCGTTGCCCAAATATTGAGGTTCGAATTGCGCTATTACGACTTCACCCGGATGTTCTACCAAAAATCTTATCAGATCTTTTATATATATCTCCAATTTGTCCGACAACAGAGAGTGTTCTCCATACCACTCGCCGTCAGTGTATATACTGCATTTTAGGTTTAGATATCTCGCGCCCTGCATCAACTGTTCATAAAGGCCGACAGTCTGCGTCTTCGAATATCTGTATAATATCCCTTTTACCAACGGATAAAATTTGCCTAGCGCTCCTTCGGCGTCTTGGACCTCCAGCTTAGACCGAGAAGTGATATTGTTGGAAGTAGCGTCATGAGAGCCGAGCATAGCCAAATCCGTAAGATAAGGATCGGCCTCCGTTATGCCATCGATATTTCCAAGCACAAATCCGTATTGACCGTCAAGAGAGCCTACGCTTTTTGTAGTCACCGTAGCCTGCAACACCACAGACAAAAACACTGTCACAAGGACAGCCAAAATCGCAAGTATGATAAGCAATACCGCTACAGATTTTTTAATTTTTTTTGACCTTTTCGCAGACACATTTCACCGTTTTACACGCGCATGCGGCGGCTGTTATCTTAAGATAACCTTAAGATAACATTTAGATTATCTTAATAATAATTCAGACTTATCCATATGTCAATATTTGATATTTACAATCAAAAAAATTTATATAGATCACATAGTTGCACCACTATCAAATTATGAGAACCGTAATTCCGAGTTTTAAAAATGTTTTGGCTTAAAATGCCATACTTGTTTGGCTATATTTAGGGCAATTCTTTAAATTTTTCATACTGCCGCACATATATTCTCTAAAAATCGCGCCGATCATTATCTTCGATTTTTTCGGGCTCAACAACATGTTCCTCACAGACGGTTGCGCTATCGCTATCATTTTGACAAGTTTGAGGCAAATCGAACGATGATTCGACACCGCGATCCGCCTCGTTGACTTCCGCATCTTCGCACGCGTCAATATGCGATTTTGCCGCTTCAGCCGCCGCTGAGGACTTTGGAGAAAACACCGCAAAGAAATGCTTCCCTTTAAGCAATAATATCTCTCTTGACAAAATCATGCATGCAAACGCAAGAGTGCCGCCCACCAGAACGTCGCTCATATAGTGCGCGCCCACCATAATACGGCTGATCGCAACTATACCTGTATACAAAATCGGAACGATCCAGCAAGCAAGTTTTGCGCCCTTCTTGTTTTTGAATTCAAACAAATCCGGCAATATGACAAGAGCATATATCGCGCCGGCCGAGCACGTATGTCCGGACGGGAAGGATTTGAATGCGTCGTCCACGCCGTAGGACAATTCGAAAGCCTTCAAGACCTCCTCCGAAGGCT
>CANREO010000063.1 GCA_947629635.1 uncultured Clostridia bacterium | reverse complement strand
CCCTCTCGGGAAGGATCCAGAGCCGCGAGTATCAAAAGCGCCTTTCGGAGACGGAGACGGTCACCATGACCGCGTATGAGGTCTCAATTTCCAAGCTCGCCGCCTTCGAAGAGGGGGAAAATTTCGATCTCGAAAGCGAGTTCGACCTCTACTCCCTTCCGCATGACGGTGCTGTATGACAAAAAATGGAAAAAAATCATAAAAATTTTACAAAAAAAGCAAAAAATTTTTCTAAATAGGGTTGACAACTCAAAAAACATGTAGTATCCTATTATCGTTACATTGAAATCTTAGGAGGGAACACATATGGCAAAAAAATGTCGCTATTGCGGACACAAACTCGGCGAGCATGATAAGATCTGCCCGGTTTGCAAGCGCGAAGTAATGGATGCTTGCCCCAGCTGCGGGAATAAGCTCTATGAGAACGAGACATATTGCTCTCGTTGCGCTTCGGAGATCACCGAGACGTGCCCCACTTGCGGTAGGGCTTTGTACAGCGATGAAAAGTACTGCCCTTACTGCGGAACAAAGAACGAGGCTCTCAAAATGCCCGTCAACCTTGGCTACGGCCTGCCTACGATCCAGTTGCCTCAATATGGTAACTATGCTGGGTTCGCGAACAACTATGGGACCACTCCCATCGTTCTTCCTCCCATCTCCATCGACGGCACGCCCATCGCTACCGAGGAAGCAGCTGCTCAGGAAGCTACCCGCATCCGTCCCGCTCCTCAGGCCGAAGAAGCTCCCAAGCCCAAGAAGAGCAAGCTCGGCATCGTAGGCTTCATCTTCGCGATCCTTTCGTTCTTCCCGCTCTTCTGGTTCATCAGCATTCCTTGCTGCGCAGTCGCGATCAAGAGGAACAATGGTTACAAGGGGCTCGCGGTCGCTGGCCTTATCATCACGATCCTTTGGATCCTTGCTTGGATCGGCCTTATCGTCTACATGTTCGTCGGTGGCTACACCCCCGTCGAAGAGCAGCTCACCACTTGGTTCCAGGATTGGGGCTTGTTGGAGAAAGGCTACAAATTCGATCTGTAATTCATTTACATAAAAAAACGGGCGATAAGCCCGTTTTTTTATATGCTGTCGCTTGACTTCATCTCTCGCGCGGCATAAAATGTAAGAGCAAAAAAGTTTAAGGAGCGTACAATGATGGAAAAAAACAAGACGGCGATCCTCGTCGTGGATATGCTCAATGATTTCGTGACGGGCGCTTTGAAGTGCGAAAGGGGGCTTGCCATCGTCCCCAAGGCCAAGGAGCTCTTGGAGGGGGCGAGGCGCGTGGGCGTCCCCGTCATCTTCTGCAACGACGCACACTTGAAGGGCGTCGACCGCGAGTTCGAAGTTTGGGGCGAACACGCCATCGCGGGCACGAAGGGGGCCGAAGTCATTCCCGAGCTCGGGCTGTGCGAAAAAGATTACGTCGTTCCCAAGCGCAGGTATTCGGGCTTCTTCCACACCGACCTCGACCTGCTGCTTCGTGAGCTCGGCGTCGATACCGTCGTTCTCACGGGTCTGCACGCGCACATGTGCGTGCGGCATACCGCGGCGGACGCCTTCCAGCTCGGCTACAAGGTCGTCGTCGCCACCGACGCGACCGATTCCTTCACCGAAGAGGACTATTTGTACGGCATCAAGTACCTGCACGAAGTCTACGGCGCTCGCCTTACGACGGTCTCCGACCTTCTGAAAGAGTGGGAAGAGTAACTGCGTCGGATTGCCGTGCGAATGAGGGTAACTGCGTCATCCCGCTCTCATTCAAACCGTAGGGGGGGGAGCGGATCCCTACTCCGGTATTTAACAATGAATATGCGTCGTGCGTTAGTAGGGATCTCCTCATGGCTTCGCCCTTTGAGATGAGGGGCGGGGGCATCCCCCGTTCAAAGAGGAAGGCTTGTGAACCACGAATCTTCAAAATAAAAAAGCCGCCCCGAGGCAAACGCCTTGGGGCGGCTTATATTTAATTCAACACGTCTTTATTTACTTCATATCCATTCATTTTATCAGAATAACTTACATCATCAAGTTGTTTCAGTTCCTCAACAATTTTATCAAAATTGATGCCAAGCGTTTTGATATCCGAACTCTCTTGAAAAAGGCCAACCGCCCTGTCTATATTGATGGGAGCGATCTGCACCTTGTTTTTATCAATTGAAAATTGAAAGAAAGAGGCGATATCCGGATGGACATACGGAGCAATCATTGCTGCGCGGTATGTGAGCCCAGTTTCTTTCATTTCTGCTTTGACGTGTCTTGCGACATTGGTCGTTTCACTATTCAAAATTTGGTTTCTGCCTCGCTGCATTGTCGGTTCCAATATAAATGATCCATCTTCGCTATAATAAATGATGTCACACTTGCCGGCAGGAGCAAAGTGAAGCGGCGTACCATCCTCGTTATAAATAATATTTGAAACTAATCCCTTGGGACCATATTTTATCCCAAACAACAGCGCTAGCAAATACTCTAATCTTAACGGCTCGGAAATGTCATTGAGCTTTGATTTTTCTTTGACTGTCCCGGATAGAATCAACAGCTCTCTATTGACAAAGGCAGTATCATATTTTTTGATCGCTTTTTCAAGAGCGTGGCTATAAAATACCCGATCGAGCAGAAATTCTTGTTCATCCAGTGATTGAGAGGGATCAGGCGTAATTTTAAGTATTTTTGCTTTCGAATCAATGATCTTACGGCGGACGATCTCACTCTTTTGCCAAGGAATGCTTATACTGCCGAGATAATCGTAGTAATCTTTTTGAGTAGAAAAAGTTTCGGACTTATAATCCCTGTATGCTTCAAGTATGCTTTCTATTTTTTCAAAGTTATAAGCCGAAAAGTCATAGTAGGTATAAGCAAACATACCGCGTTTGATGATCAGTCCTGTCATCTCAAACTTTCTGAACACATCATCCGGATAATCGCGGAATATGCTGTTATCGGCAAGGGGCAGAATTTCCTTTTGATCCAGATAGTTCAATAAATATGTTCTATTGAACTCATACCTAAATTTCTTTCTGTATTTGATTATTTCTTGCGCCGTCGAATGATAATCGCAATCCTTCATGCCTAGGACAAAAACGGCAAATTCGTGTCTTAAAATGCCATTAGCCTTAAACCCGAGGGCTTCCCATTCCTTATTGACTTCGTTTATAACAAATAAAGTATTGAGGAAAGGGCGAGACTGATTATAAAGCGTTGTGCGAATGGGACTATTCGCGTGCATGCCGATCATTGCTTTGGTATAAACAAGGGTCGCGTCCAATTTTCCGTCAACAAGCTGATTGCCGAGAGAAGTCAAAGAAATTTTATTTTCGCCGCGTTTTTGTCGCTCAAACATGAGAAACCCTTGGTCTTTCATTGCGCGTAGTTGCGTCATTACGCGACCATATAATCCTGGTGCCTGCGGGTTATTTTTTATTGCCCGAGATGCTTCTTCGTCAGTCAGTTTATCGCCGTTGATGATTTTGTTTTTAACCGATAGAGGGATATCGGTAAGCCGATAAATGCCGTTTATTACCAAATCAAAGAAGTATGAATGTGCGACTTTCTCGGTAAAAACTTGTCCGTCATAAGGCTTAAAAAAGGTTAAAAAATCCGTATTCCTTTTTGGATTGCGGACAGTTGTATTTATGGAAAATACTTTATAACCGCTTCTATCTCCGCTTGTTCCCATACCTTCTCCTAAAAATTCGTAATAGCCACTTCATCAGCGTTGCTTAAATTTTTCTTTTGGTAGCTTGAATTAAGGTATTGTCTATGAATATGTTTTACATTATATTTTGTCATCCAATCACAGAGCAAATTATTTTGTTTTCCGTTTGATTCTATAACATTTGAGAGTATAAATCTGTATCCTTCGGCGTCCAATTCATCTATGAGATCAAGTAGATCAAGTTCTTCTTGCTCTGTCCAAAATAAATTATAGGGTGCCTGTGTAATCAAATAGGGGGGATCAAAATAGAAAACAGCCGCTCGCTCGACTCCACGATACAATTCCCCACTCCTGAAATCATAGTTTGATAGTACGACTTCTTTGTTTCTTATCGCACTGCAATAAGCCTGTGTCTTGTCTCTTAAAGTTTTGACAAAATCGACTTTTCCCACGGGAACATTAAATTCGCCTTTTGCGTTAAAACGAAGATAATGGTTGAAACCATATATCGAAAGAACAAACAGTTTTGCGATGTCTTTATCCAGGTTATAGTCAGCTTTAAGACGATTAAAAGCGTCTTTGTTATAGTGAGACAAACCTTCGTGCCTATTTTCCGGGTAACGGGCTCTCCCCTCATAAAAGGTATTTGTCAAACCGTAACGCCCGATAATGCCATCGGCTTGTTCGATGATATCATTGGCATCATTGTCATGGAAATAAAGAATCAGATCAGTTATGTGAGTATTGATATCATTAAGATATACGCGATTTGCTTTTGAGGCAAAAGAAAATACGGCACTACCGCAAAATATTTCATGAATGCTTGATACATCCTGCGGAAGCAATGAAAGCAAACAATCGACGATCCTTGACTTATTGCCTTGATAATTCAAAGGGGTATATAACATTGCAAACGCTCCATAGCTTGGTCAAAAAAGCTTTTATCTATTTCCGAACCGATGAAGATCCGATTGTTTTTCAGACAAGCTTCGGCGGTTGTGCCCGATCCGGTAAACAAGTCAAGCACAATATCGCCTTCGTTGGTATGTACCTTTAATATATCTTCAATAAGTTTAAGCGGCTTTTGCGTAGGGTGCATTCTTTTACTTTTAGGGACGCTCGGACATTTATAAATAGGACGAAGGTAAGCACTGTCCCCCGGTTTATTAAAAGTCCATTTTCCTCCACCCTTAACTGCCCAGATCGCCATTTCGAAATCACCGACGTATCGTCTATCTATATTCCTCGGCATGGGATTTGGTTTTACCCAGCGAATTACATCTTTCATTGAAAAACCTTGCTCGTCAAGTTCTTCAACGATATAGGAAAAATTCTTCCAATCATTGAAAACAATAATTGAACCTCCGAGTTTAATTAACGGAGCGGTAAGACGTATCCACTCTTTTTGGTCAAAATCGTAATCCCATGGGCCATAGTCCATCCCCGCTCTGCCCATATTGCTAAACCCAAGTTGGTGTTTGCGGCTTACTCCATAAGGGGGATCTGTAATGACGGCATCGATTTGTATTTTTTGCTCTTTTATTTCAGCGAGCAGGGTTTTATAGTCACAATTTTCAAATATGAAATCAGTCATGGGTTGACCTCTAATATTATATGGGAAAATGATAGTCTATCAAATATGACAACGCATTGTCATATTTGAAAATTTAATTTTCAATTTTTAAGTTATTTCTTGCGCAAAAGTCATGAAAAGCTTTTTGCCCGTCATAATTCGGTTCACATTGTCCGCGTTCCCATCGGTTTATAGTTGCAAAAGAAACACCAAGCTCTTTTGCAAATTTCTCTTGGCTCAAAAACATTTGAAGCCGCGCAGCTTTTACTTTCTCGGGAAATGTCATAGAGCACCTCTATATTATAACGAAATTATAACATATATATCCATAACATGCAACCATTGAAATAAATTTTCTCATAATGATCTCGGTTTTTCTACAAAGTAAAATCAAGGGAATAAGAAAAGGCGCGGCTTCAAGCCTCGCCTATTTATTCAAACAACATACTTCAAATCTTTTGTTAAAATCGCATGATCAGAAGGCACATTTCTCTGTGAGGAAGGCGGGGAGAGCGTCCATCGCAAGGCGGATCTGCGACATGGTATCCCTGTCGCGCACGGTGACCGTCCCGTCTTCGAGCGTATCGAAGTCAATGGTGATGCAATAGGGCGTGCCGATCTCGTCCTGCCTTCTATACCGTTTCCCGATTGAGCCCGCCTCGTCGTAGGTGACGGAGAAGTTCTTTTTGAGCTTTGCGAGCAGTTCCTTTGCC
>CANREO010000062.1 GCA_947629635.1 uncultured Clostridia bacterium | reverse complement strand
CCTACAATAGCCATCGGCATGCACGCCGCAAACAGAGAAAGTCCGCCGCTTATGCTGAGCGAGGCAACTCCGCCAAACAGGTTGACCTTGACAAACACAAGGAAGGCCACCAAAAGTCCGTAAATGCCCTGCGTGCCCGGCAACAGTTGAAGGACCAAACATTTCGAAAACTTGTCGGGATCTTCGCTTGTCACGCCTGCCGCCGCTTTTCCGGCGACGCCGACGCCTATTGCGGAGCCTATACCGGCCATGGCAGCCGCAACAACGGCGCCGAGAATGGCAATAAATGTGCCTAAAGTCATTTTTTTACCTCCTACATATTTTCAAGATATGTGTATTTTGTATTTGTTCCGTTGGGCATAAAGACATGTCCGCCGCCCTCGTAGAATTTCCCGTAAAACTCAATATATTGCAGTCTGCAATTGTGCACGTATGCGCCCAAAGTGGATATGGCAATGTTGAAGATGTGACCGACCAGGAAGATGGGCACACAAATGACATATCCTATGGCAATCAACCCGGAACCGCTTGGGAAAAAGCCCAACACTACTTGACAAATTTGATTTACGACCAATGCAACGACGCTGCCCGACAACCCGAGTCCGAACAGACGTGCGTAGCTGAGCACATCTGACAGAATGTTGACGCCGTCATACAATTTGCCGAAGCCGCCCAAAAATCCGACTATCTTTTTCGCCCCTTTCTTTCCTCTTGCATTCATAAGCAAAATGAGAAATGCACCCAACGCCGCAAGCGCGATGCCGGAGTACTTGATAGCCGCGATATTTTTGAAAAACAGCAACCCTACCGCAATCAACGCAATGCCTATAAAGATCAGATACCACGTACCTACTTCCGCAAATGCGTCCGCAATACGTTTTTTGCGTATAAGATTGACCGCATTCAAAAACATGCCCACTACTATATGTAAAAATCCCAATCCGAAAGATATTCCGAGCAAATAAAGAGGTCCATTGCCTTCGAGAGGCTTTATAAGCTGTATTTTTTCAAGGAAACTTCCGTCGATAGCAAGCCCGAACCAGCCTCCGAAAATTGCGCCCCAAATTATTGTGCTTATACCGCCCATGCCTATAACTAGCAACAATCTGCCTTTGCCGGGGACAGGCTTTTTAATGGCATACGCTATAAATCCGCCGAGAGCAAGCAACAACCCGTACGCTGCGTCAGCCATCATCATACCGAACATTAGGAAGTAAAAGAATGACATCACGGGGTTGGGGTCGAGATCTACGCCGTACTTCGGCGCACTGTACATATTGGTGATGTCCTGATATGGCGAGACAAGTTTGCCGTTGCGCACGAAAGTAGGCACGATTTCGCCTTCTTCGGGGTCGCAAAATTCATATACCAATCTGTCCGACACGCCGTCAAGCACGGATTTCAACTGTTCCTCGTATTCAGCCGGATACCAGGCCTCCATAACAAAACTCTTTGCCGTGGTCGAAAATCCGTCAAGCGCCTTATAGCGCTGTATGGAAACCGCATAAAAATCATAAAGCGTCTTGAAATCGGAAATAAAGATCTCCTTTACAAGCGCTCTCGTGATGAGTTCGTGACTCTCCTCTTCAAGTGCATCTATGCGCTCGTTGAGACCGTCTATAAGTTGCGCCGGAGTCATGTCATCGGAGCGCTGTACGCGCACAAAATCTATCGCCTGAAGCGCCGATAATACTCCGTCCTGAGCATCTTTGTGCATTGTGACGACGACCGGCAAAACTTTGCCGCCCTCATGACTTGTAGCGGAAAACAGTCCTTCCTCGGCAACAAATTTTTCAAAATCGACCGCTCGCTGTTGCGGCACGTATCCTAACAATGTAACAGTGTGTTGTGTGTCTGCATAAAAAGCGTACGGCTGCTTAAGGAATGTGAAACAGCTGTGAGCGTCGATCTCTTCCTTAAGTTTTTGTATTTGTCTTTCTATATCCTTTTGACGGGCAAAAATATCCTCCAAATCGGCGATATTTGCCATAAGTTCAATCTCACGTGCGCCTACGATGTCAAAATCATCATAGGACATACGTACTATTTCGTTGAGTTTGGGAATTTTCAAAGGCGTATAAATATACGGATATTCGCTCTTTTCGGTACGTTTTGCAAGGACTTCCGCCCTTTTGCGCGTCTCCTTAAGGAAAGAAAATGCAAATTGAATACGCGCCATTTTGGACTGCAGCTCCTCCAAAGAAGGAGAATTGTCAAGACGCACGGTGTTTTCCAAGTCCCGTGTCTTGACGATCTCAACGTTTGAAGTCCTCTGCAACGCTTTGAAAAGCTTATGCCTGTCAAATCGATGTCCTATGAGGACGAGCTTTTTCATCTCAACAATCATAGTCCGTACGTACGCGTGCACGCGCGCATTGCGAGCGCGAAATTAAGATTTTACTTGTCGGTTTTTATATACTTTTCAAGCAGGATTTCCACAAGCCTGTCGGCCTGCTCTTCGATTTGATCCTTTTTTGCCGCGATCAGGTCACCGGCGGCTTTTTCGCCCTTTTTGAGGATAACTTCCCTCTTTTTTGCCACCTCTTCGTCCGCTCTTTGCAAGGCAAGTCGCCTATCCTGTTTGCAGGATTCAAGCGTATCTTTCTTCTGTCTGTCCGCTTCCGCTTCCGCAGACAGAACTATATCCTTCCCCTGCTGATAGCTTTCGCGCACGATATCGTCGGCGCGCGCTTCGGCCTCTCTTATATCATTTATGACCTCTTCGATATTATCTTTGTTCATTGCGTTCGATCTCCGATATCATATCTATACGGCGTTGATGTCTTCCGCCCTCGTATTGCGCCGTATACCACGCCTTTACGATCTCCTCCGCTTCTTTGGGAGAGATGACCCTGCCTCCGAGTGCGATGATGTTGGCGTCATTGTGGTTTTTGGTGAGTTTTGCCATATAGGTGTTTGTGACTACTGCTGCTCGTATGCCTTTGACCTTGTTCGCGGCAATCGAAATGCCTATGCCCGTGCCGCACATCAGAACACCCAAATCGCATTCGCCGCTTGCGACGGCGCGCGCGACCGCCTCGCCGTATTTGGGATAATCCACGGATATTTCGGCGCTGTCGCAACCCATATCCACCACATCGGCGCCAAGCTCTCGCAACGTTTTTATTACGCTGTCTTTAAGCACATATCCGCCGTGATCGCAACCCACAGCAACTCTTGTCATACGCTCGTCTCCTTATTGCCTATAATTATACAGCCGAAAGCGTGAAAAATCAACATATTTATCCTTGATAGCTCACATTAAACTGACGCATATTGTCAATTTATTTTGCTCGAGATCTTTTGATTCCGGTTGTATTAGATAAAAAAATCTCGCTTGCGCGAGATTTTTTTATCACATCATTTTCTTAAGCTTCGCTTTCCTGACGACGAGCGATACAACCGACCACAACAGCGCCGCTCCCACAACGGAACCGAGGACGATGATCAAATACATCAACCAACTCGGCAATGTGTCGGGAGTAAGGTCCACAAACACAAGCGCTCCGAGATAATCCGTCGTATATTCAACTTTACCGTTTACGATCGAATAATCTTCGAGTTTCACGAGACCGCCGTCTTTCGTGGATACATAGAGCGCCAAGTTGTCCATATTTTTTATATTCGTCGGCGTAGCAACGCTTATTTTGATAAAGTTTCCCTCAAGTCCGACGCTTTGCGTATTGTAATAGAGTGAAAATCTGTATACGCTTGCAAGTTTAGGCATATCTTCGAGCTTCGCCAATTGACGGATATAGGGCATATATGCCTCGACCTTATTGAAGAAGGCTATATCATCGGCGCTACCCACAGCCTGCTGCAATCTGCGCACTACGAGTCTATTGGCGATTATGCCCTCCGACGGTTCCTCATCGGCCGTGACAAATTGTACGTTGTCATTGTCTTTATTGGCGCTCAATGCAAGCGCGGTGAGTTCCAACATGCCGTCGCAACCCGTAAATCTATAGTTGGAGGAAAGTTTGGACTCGCTGTTCAATACTATCTTAAAGCCATAAATACCGGGGCCGTCTATAGCGCGCTCAAATACGAGTTTAGTCTCGCTCTTGTTCACCTGCAATTCTTGCGCCAGACCGGTGGTAACAGTGGTGACGGTATAGTCTACATCATAACTGCTCTTATCCGCCGAATATGTCGTTCTCAGCCTCTTGCGTTGTTCTCCTCTACCGGTGACGTCTTTATAGCCCGTTGTATTGATGGCGACTTTGACATCGGCAGGAGACACGGTATAGCGCGCATACTTGACAGATTGCTCATAGTTGCTATATTCTGCGATAAATGCGTCACTCAAACTTATCTTGATTTTATATTCGCCCGCATTTTTTATTTCGGTAACAACGTTTTCTTGTCCCGTTACGGGATCCGCCATTGTGATAACGATCGGATTGAAGAAGTTGTTATTCCAACTGATGTTTCCGTTTGTGAAGCGAATATTTACACCGTTTCTTGTGCTGTAAGCCAATGCATTGCCGCTGTATGTAGCTGCGAGATCCTTTACGGTAAGGCCGGGGTCTGCCGGAGTTATGACGATAGAAAATACGCTGGGCGAGGTCCACTCTTGGATATATCCGTTGGAGTCTTCGTCATCTATCTTTACAGGACGCGTCACTTTTATGTGCCCCTCATAAGTGCCGACGTTGACAACTTCCCTGTCGCCTTCGATGAACACCTTGTCGCCGGACTGAGTGCCCAGGATGAAACGTGCCGCTTTATCGTTGCCGTCATAAACATAACTGCCCGTCAAAACACTGCTTTCCGAAAGGCCCTGCAATACATCCAACTCCAAAGAAACGGTGGAAGCGTTTATGGTGCTGCCCTTGTATTCGCTGCCGAACTTAGTGCGAATGACGCCTTCGACATATTCAAACGCATCTATCAAATACACTTGGTAATTTTTGATATCTGATTCGTAATTCACGCCGTCGGGCGCCTTGAGGGCTATCACGTAGCGACTGCCATCGGGGAGATCGGAAGATATTCTGGGATATTTTCCGACGTCAGTCAAAGCGGCCGATGGGTTTTTCGTATTGAAGATCTTCAAAACCATCTCCGGCAAAATCGATCTTCCGTCGACCGTAAACACATCTTGCGCGGTTTGTCCGACTGCAAAACTCGTGTTGACGTTGCCCGTATCGTCCATAAAGCTGAGGGTGACTTGCGGATTGCTGCCTGCATAGAACTTAACGTAATCTCTTCCGTCGGGAGCGACGAACAACAGTTTCTTTACGACTGTGAGCGTGCTTTGTTGGGTAACCTCGTTTGTATACTTCGCTTCGAACATATAGTTGAACGAGTCTCCCATATTCGCAAAATTATAGACTGTCGCGGTCGTGCCGGCGTCGGGCTGTACGGTGTCGAAGCTGTAGTTGGCAAGCGGCAATGAGTTAAAACTTATCATAAGCCATTCGCCTTGAGAGCCTTCGGCGCTTGCAATATAGTTGTCAAGGTCGGCGTCATAGTCGTAAGTATTGTCATACAATTCTTTCCGATATGTCTCTTCCAGCGAAGCGTAATCTTCAAACGCGATATTTGTATAATCGGCAAATTTGATGAAGAAGGAATACGGATGATTTGCGTTTGTAGTAAGCGACACGTCGCCAAGTTTGTATGTGACCTTTGCCGCATACGATATCAGCGATCCGTATTGCACGGTGTTGTCCTCCAAAGTCGCGGTTATCGGACGTTTGGTTATGGACGCCGATATGCGGATCGTGGCAGAGCCCGCAACCTTATAGTTGTTGGTCTTAGTAGGATCGCCGGCAATGCTCTTCGCCTCGAACAACACAAACATAGCGGATGTCAAAGCAGAATCGAAGTGCGCGTTGATGTCGCTCATATCGATGCTGATGTCATCGCCTTCGACGACGTTTCTGACGCTGCCCGTCGTAAGTCTATAATCCACGTCGGGCTCACCGTAAAATTTCGTCGTGCCATCATATATCTTGGTGAAGGCGGATTCATTCAATTTTTCGATGCCGGACTCGTTGAAAGTGACTGCGCGCTGATTTATCAACCCGGTTGTTTGATAG
>CANREO010000061.1 GCA_947629635.1 uncultured Clostridia bacterium | reverse complement strand
TCAAACCGCTTATTTCATACCGCAAAAGTGGGTAGATTTTCTTATCAAGGGGAAGCAGGATAAGGATTGTGGGCAGTTCTGCCCCAATCGCCCCTCAACAAGCGGGAAACCCGCCTTGGTAATGAACAGAAAATTTTGTCACAATGGCGTAAATATCCTTTGAAAAATGTCGAGAATTTGCTATAATAAAGAAGATATCTTATTCATATGGTTGAAGGAGAAAAGTTATATGGCAAAGACTGTGGACAGTAAAGCATATCCATTAAAAGAATTGTTTTTGGATAAATTTGATGTTGATTTTTATCAAAGGGAATACGTTTGGCAAAGAAAACAGCTTGAAGATTTAATCAATGACCTTTCAACAGAGTTTTTAAAAAATTGGACTGAAGGCGATACTCCGGAAAAAGTTAGAAATTATGACCCATATTTTATGGGAGAAATTGTTTTGTCGCTTAAAGAAGGTGAAAGGAGCGCTATTATTGATGGACAACAAAGAATTACAACTTTTACCTTGATACTTATATATATGCTTAAAACATATGGCACACTGCCACAGTTTCCTTGTTCGGACATTGAAAAGGCTATTTATAGTGACGATTACGGAACACCAAGATTTAATCTTGATATAGAACAGAGAAAAGATTGTATGCTTTCTTTGTTTAAATATGGGAGTTACACTCCAAACGATAAGGATCGGCAATACACACAAAATATTGTGGATCGTTATAATGATATTTCTGAATGCTGGAATGACCAAATAACCGAGAAAAATGTGGTTAACTTTGCTTATTGGATAAAAGAAAAAGTAGTATTTTCGAAAGTTTGGACGAATAGCGATGAATTTGCATATGTCATATTCGAAACAATGAATGATCGCGGTTTATCTTTAACACAAGTTGAGATGCTACGCTCATATTTGCTTGCCAACATTGACACATCCGAAAGGACAAAGGCAATGGAACTATTTGATGAAACAGTCAAGAGACTTGTCAATATCAAATTAAGTTCAAAATCAAAAGCTGAATTTGAATTTTTCAAGATGTATTTCAGGGGACACTTTGCCGAGGAATTTTCACAAACAAAAAATTCTACTTCCGATTTCGTACGTATTGGCAAAGAGTTTCATCGTTGGGTGCGAGATAACGACAAAGGTTTATTAAAATTAAAATCATCGGCAGACTATGTCCTTTTTATTGAGAAGATATCGTATTTTTCGAAGCAATATGAAAAAATCAATAGCATAATTGCTAGCAGGAATACAAAAAATTATTTATATTTGATAGTTAACAATGATTATAATTTTACACTTCAGCCGGCACTTATTTTATCTGCAATTAAATATAAAGATAACGATGAAACCGTAAATGAAAAGATAAAAATCATATCAAAGTATATCACTAAAATTCTAACTTGGAGAGTTTGGAACCATTGGATGATTTCTCAAAGCTCCTTGGAAACTCCTATCTATGGTCTTTGCAAGCAAATCAGAGACTTAGATACAAAAACTTTAAAAGAGATTTTATATAATGACCCGATTGAATTGCCGCAACTGAATAATTCTCCAACATTAAACCAACAAAACAAGGCAAAATTGAAAGTACTCCTTGCTCTGCTGACAGAAATAGTTGCCAAAAATTCGATGTTACCTGATTATATGCTCAATAAGTCCGATATTGAGGTTGAGCATATATGGAGCAATCATTATGATCAGCACGTAGACGAATTTGATGACCAATATGCATTTGCCTCTATGCGAAATAATATAGGAGATCTGCTTGTTTTACCGAAGTCTTTTAATTCTTCATACAATGATTCACCCTATTCAACGAAGGTCGAGCAATATTTTGAACAAAACATCTTGGCGCAGACGCTGAATGCCAAAAAATATAAAAACAATCCAAACTTCCAGAGATTTATTGAAAGAAGCAAATTGCCATTTAAACCTTATGAAGAATTTAAAAAAGTCGCTATAGGAGAAAGGGCAGAATTATACAAAAAAATCCTATTATGGAATTGGGATAAAAACGGAGGATTAGAAGAATAAAATGCTTTTCTCGGAAGGAAAGTTTTTAGCAACAGTAAAACGACTAAGGGACACAGAAGTAAAACTTCCGTGCCCCTTATAAAATTGTCAAAGGTGATTCTAATTAAAAATAAGATTTTCTTGATTCTCTATGGGAAATGCGCTTTATTTGGGCTTTTAATTTGCGTTGTATTTTATCAAAAACTAAGTTCTTTTAATTTGTATTCCACGTCGTAGGGCTTTCCGTCAGTGGGATCGTTTTGATGCTCCACAAACTTCACAAGCACGTTTTTGAAGACCGGCCAATCATTGTAAGTTTGATTTTCAACTGCGTAGTATAGCTGTTGACTCATGCTCGCGACTTCCGTCGAGCGCGAAAGAGTGATTTTGTAGCAGCTTATGCCATCTTCTTTGTAATCGTCTATACCGTCGGCGTAGGGAATATGGACCTTTTCAATTGTGCTGCCGGCGGCAAACAATGTCACAGATGTTGCCTCTTTTGCGGAAACAAGGGGCATTGTAAACTGCAACGAAAGCCCTGATTCAAACGTCGTCACCGAGCGGAGAGATTGCTGAAACTCATTGTTATCGTAATAAAGCCCTCCGAGTTTTATCTGCCCTGTGCTCTTTGTGCCGTCTATGATGCGCTCGTAGCTGTATTTGGAGCCTGAGTAGGAGCCGAACATGGCAAAACTTGTCACGTTGTCCGTAAGCTGCTGTCTGTAGGAAAAACATGGCACCATAAAACTTGAATTTTGTATCAAGTTGTAGTAACAGCCCGTCTTAAAAACGGTGTTGCCTATTTCAAGCAAGCCTGTGACAAGTATGCCTTTTTTGACTTTTTCGGTGCGTGCGTCCAGAGCGTCAAGATCCACAGTTACGTTGCTGTCGGCGTCATACGCTTGCATCTCGACTGTGTAAGTGCCTTTTGTGTCGTCGAGGGTGTTTGACACCTCATAGACGAATTTTTCATGAGAATGGTCTTTTAAAAGATTGGCAAGCTGTCCCTGTACGGTGGCGCGGCTGCATGCGGTAAGTATGCCGGCAAGAATGGCGACCAACGTTATAACGGCTATGGAGAGTATTATAGATTTCTTTTTCATAATAGAATTATTATAACATAAAAACTCGATCCTGCAATTAAATAAACGGCGAATTTGCAAAATAATCGAAAAAATCAATATAAAATAAATAATAATTGATAATTATTATTTATTTTCGCTATGGGATTGAAACGGGACGTTGCGTTTGCTATAATGTCAGTATGAAAATAATTGTGTCAAATTCCTCGCGCGGCGCCTATCATGCCGTTGTCGATGAAATGAAAAAACATCTATCCGAGACAAATATCGTCATTGCTCCCGACCGGTTTACAGCGTCGGTGGAGAGAGGATTGATCTCTACGCTGAATATCGACAGTTCTTTCAACGTGGAAGTCATGTCGTTTGTAAGATTGGCGGACAGATTGCTCGGAAAGAACATAGCCAAGTGCCTTACGCCCGAAGGGAGCGTGATGCTGATAGGCAAGGTAATTGCAAAAAAACGCGATCAACTGAAATTTTACGGCAAGGTCGCGATGGCGGACGGCTTTGCAAGTGAACTTTACGCCGCTTTGACTTCGATACGCAACAGCGGAATATCCACACAGTCCCTAAGAGAGAGCATGCAAAAAATGCCTCCTTACCTTAAATTGAAAGTCGAAGATATAATTACAATTTACGAAGGGTATCTCGAAGAACTTACAGACAGGCACAGCGATTCGTCCACAAGACTTTCCGCGCTTGCGGAGTATATAAAACAATGCGGTGAAAGCGTAGCCGGAATAAACTTCTATTGTACTGACATATATGATTTTTCCGCGCCCGAACTTGATATCCTTTCCGGTCTGGCAAAAAACGCGCTGTCGCTGACGATAGGAGTGACGAGCGGCTATGACAACCCAAACAGGCGTATTTATCCCGATAGAATGGTCTCGCGGCTAACGGCAATCACTGAGGATAAGGCAGAGATAGTGCACGTCCGCGAGGAGCTGCCCGCGCCAATAGACGCCATATCCCGACAGCTGTTTTCATATGCTTTGGCAGAGGAGAGAGCGGAAAACTGCGATAAGGTGAAGATAAGACGCGCTTCAAACATTTATGACGAGGTGCTTGCGCTGGCGATGGACGTGCTGAAGGGAGTACGGAACGGCAAAAGATATAGAGATTTCGAAGTTTTCGTAAGTGACATTGACGAGTATGCGTCCATAGTAAAATCTGTGTTCGCAAGGTATGACATTCCCTTTTTCATAGACAAAAAAGAGTTGCTTTACGAGCAGTCTAAGGTAAGATATATACTCAGTGCGATCGCGTGTGTCAGAAGCGGAATGAGAAGGCGTGAGATTTTGGAATTTGTAAAAAATCCACTGTTTTACTTGCGAGTAGACGGTTCCGAACAGAGCGTTTTCGAGTTTGAAAATTATGTTTTGAAATACAATATCGATCGCGGTATGTTCGCAAAAGAGTTTACTATTGCGGATCAGAAATACATAAAAAGCAACTTTACATCTCAAAAATATATAGATAAAAGCGGCATTGAGGAAAATACCGTGCCCGAACAAGTGCGTAAGCAGCTACTCTCGACTTTGGACGCTATAACCGTTGATAAGGCTGACGCGGCAGTATTTTCGGAGGGCTGCATAAAGATTCTTTCAATTGCGGAGGAAGCATGGGAAAAGCACGTCGACATGTTGTCTTCCGTCAGCGAATACTATCGGAAATGCGCTGAGCAAGTGGACAAAAAACTTGCCGATGTTTTGAATGAGATCGCCGACGTCCTGAATATGGAATTGGATATATCCGCATTCGAAAGCGTGTTTAAGGCGATGCTCAAGACCCTGAAGATCGCGCTTGTGCCTACATTTTTGGATTGTGTGTTCGTGGGCGGATCGGAAAGCAGATTTATGGGCCAAGGCGATATCTATATGCTTGGGTGCAACAGCGAAAAATTGCCATGCTCGAAGGCGGAGGGATTGGTGCTGAACCCAAAGGACGAGGAAATATTTGCCGCTCTCGGAATTGCGATATTCCCCGACGAGCGTCAGCGCGCCATGACGGAAAAGTATGCCATTGTCGATCTTATGAAAAAGCCGCACGGCAAACTGGTGTTAAGTTATGCGGAACTGGGCGCGACAGGCCCTATGCGGCAGTCTTCGGTAATAACCGAACTTATGGGAATGTTATGCGAAAACGGCAAACCTATAGAACCGCAAAGGATAGATTTTTCGCATCTCACACGAGAGGAGGACGGCAAAGAGAGGGCGGCATTGCTTTTGTCCAGCGAGCGAAGCGGCTACTTCGAGGTGTTGCGAAATGTCATATCCGGCAAAGGAGCGCCCGAGGAGCGGAGGATATATATGTCCGCTTTCGAGTGCATGGATCCGACCGAGAGGGAAAGGTTGGCAAAGAGTTTCGACGTGCCCGTACGCATTGCCATACCGTCGGACAGTTATGTGCTCAGGGGGTCTAGCGTCAGCAGACTCGAAAAATTTTACGCGTGTCCTTACGCACATTATTTGCAATACATTTTGTCGTTGAAGAGGCGCAAGGAAGCAAAACCGGAGGGCACAGAAAACGGCACGGTGATCCACGCCATGTTGGAATATGCTTTTCGCGATATAAGGGACGGAGTTGTCACTTGTAAGGACGATATTTTAAGGGCAGCGGCCGAATATTTCGAAAAGGCAATAAAAGAAAACGGCTTCGAAACGCTTTTGCAAAAGCCGGATACGGGCAGAATGCTTATGCGCGTGAAAAACGAAGGTACAAGAGTATGCGGCGACTTGTATGAAATTGCTTGTCGATCGAGTTTCAAGCCCGTATTGCTGGAAGCAAAAATAGGAGATGGGGGCATCGCGCCAATAGTGCTGAGACTGCGCGACGGGGAGATCCTGCTCGAGGGATATATCGATAGGGCGGACATATATGACGACGCGTTTTACGTAGTTGATTACAAAACTTATAAATCCGCAGACTTAAAACTGTCGGACCTTTATTTTGGCAACAGGATACAGCTGTATGTATATATGACGGCGATAAAAAACAGCTTGAAGTTGAGGCCTGTGGGGGTGTT
>CANREO010000060.1 GCA_947629635.1 uncultured Clostridia bacterium | reverse complement strand
GGCGACGAGATGGCAAAGCTTTTCGATTGGTGTCCCGAGGCTATCGCTTCTACGCGCGAAATTGCGGATAAAGTAGAGGACTACTTTATTGTCAAACGCGACGAAAATATAATCCCGATTTATTCAAACGAAGAGATGGGTTGCAGGACGGAACAACAGTATCTGAGCGACCTGGCTTGGGAAGGATTGCGCAAAAGGTATTCTAAAATCACGCCTGAAATAGAAGAGAGAATGCGTTATGAGCTGGGTATTATCCATGATTGCGGCTATGACGGATATTTTTTGATAGTTTGGGACTATGTAAACGCCGCGCGCAAAATGGGCATTCCCGTAGGCCCCGGCAGAGGCAGCGGCTGCGGAAGCATTGTGGCATACAGTATAGGCATCACGGACATCGATCCATTGAAGTTCAATTTGCTGTTTGAAAGATTCCTCAACAAAGAGCGCGTCACCATGCCGGACTTCGACGTAGACTTTTGTTATGTGCGCAGGCAGGAAGTCATAGATTACTGCATAAAAAAATACGGCAAGGACAATGTTTCCCAAATCATTGCTTACTCCACTATGTCGGCAAAAGCCGTTGTCAAGGACGTCGCAAGAGTCATGGACGTGTCCTACAACGATGCGAACGCTTGGGTGAAGGATATCCCTGTAGGCAAGGTGCTTTTGCCGCAAGTGCTCGCTCAAGGCGCAGAAAATTATAGAGCGGACTTCAAAAAATTGTATGACGAAAACGCGCAGGCACGGGAAGTGATCGATATGGCAATAAAACTCGAGGGCATGCCCAGACAAACGTCGATGCATGCAGCGGGAGTAGTCATATGCAGAGAGCCTATCGTAAACTATTGCGCGTTGTCTCGCAACGGCCCCATAGTGACTACACAATTCGATAAAAATATGCTTGAGGAATTGGGACTTCTGAAAATGGATTTCCTCGGGCTGAAGACTCTGACGGATATTGACGAGGCATATAAGCTCATAAAAGCGGACAAGGGGGTCGATATCGATTTCGACAAGTTGGGTTATGAGGACAAAAAGGTCTTTGAGCTTATAGCTTCCGGCGATTGCGAAGCGGTATTTCAACTTGAATCGGGCGGAATGAAGCGTTTTATGGCGCAGTTGCAACCGGAAAATCTTGAGGACGTGACGGCGGGTATTTCGATGTTCCGTCCGGGACCGATGCAATTTATAGATATGTTTGTCAACGGTAAGCGTCATCCCGAAAAGGTCGTATACGACCATCCTCTGCTTGAGGATATTTTGAAGACGACTTACGGCTGCATCGTCTATCAAGAACAAGTTATGCAAATAGCCCAAAAGATAGCGGGCTTCTCATTCGGCGGCGCGGATATCATGCGCAGGGCGATGTCCAAAAAGAAAAAAGAAATCCTCGAAATTATGCGCGGCGTATTCCTTGACGGCGGCGTTTTGGAAGGGGACGCAACCCAAAAGATGAATATCGGCGCTGTCGCCAACGGCGTGGACAGGGCCGTCGCCAATCATCTTTTCGATCAAATAATGAAGTTTGCGGAATATGCTTTCAATAAGTCTCATGCGGCGGCTTACACGGTGCTGACCTATCAGACGGCATATTTGAAACTTTACTATCCCACGCATTATATAGTGGCGGTCGTCAACAACAGGATCACCAATGCGGACGAGGTAAAGCATTATATGAATTATTTGCGCGAAACGGGCGTAAAAATACTTCCTCCCGACATAAACCATTCCAAAAAACTGTTTTCTATAGAAAACAATGATGTCAGATATGGACTTATGGGCATTAAAAACGTCGGTGAGCAGGCGATAGAAGGCATTCTCGCAGAGAGAGAACTCAACGGCGAATTCCATGATATAAAGGATCTGGCGGAGCGTTGCGCCGGACAGTTGAACAAGCGTATGCTCGAAAGCCTTATTAAGGGCGGAGCGTTGGATTGCTTCGGTAAGACCAGGGCAACGCTTATTGCGTCTTACGAACGTATTATGGACACGGTCTCAAGCGAGAAACGTAATAAAGTTTTGGGGCAGTTGTCCTTGTTTGACGAGCTCATAAGCGATTCGCAAATAAGCTATACGGAGTCGGGCGAATATCCAAAGCGCATGCAACTTGCGTTTGAAAAGGAAGTCCTCGGCATGTATATTTCGGGACATCCGCTAGACGATTTTATAGATGATAAAAATGAATTCGATTTCGATACGGGGATGCTTTACGATGAGACGGCAGACGAATTCGGAAACTCCGAGATGACGGTGGACGAAAGTCTCAACGGCAAAACGGTGCATTTCGGTTGTATCGTCTCCTCTATGGAGAAAAAACTTACCAAAAAGCAACAGAAATTCGCCGTTGGCAAACTTGAGGATAAGCGCGGCTCGATAGCTTTTACAATGTACTCTCGCGCATACGATCGGTTCAGTGCGCTTATAGAGAGCGACGCACCGTTGAAGGTCACGGGCAAAATAGATTTGAGCGACGAGAGCGAACCGAAGTTGGTCGTTGAAACGGTCGAGTTGTGGCAAAACGCTCAGCAGAACGTTGCGCCGCCCCAAAAGAAAGCCGACGGGATTTTGTATGTGCTGTTGCAAAACGCCCTTCAAAAAGAACAAGTCACCGAAACTCTTCGCTTGTACGAGGGCGCGACGCCGTGTCAAGCTCAAATCAAAATAAACGGCGTATCCAAACTTGTGGAATTTCCGCAACGCGTGGACGCTTCCAATCCCGAGCTGATGGACAGACTTTGCGAACTTTTGGGTCGTGGCAGCGTAAAATTCGTAAAAAAATGAGTTGCGTATTGAATAAACGCGCAAAACATTTTATAATGATGATATTAAATATATTAAGAGGCGAACTATGGCAAAGAATATCACAAATAAGAAACTTGCGGTGCTTACAAGCGGCGGCGACGCTTCGGGTATGAACGCTTGCGTGCGTACCGTTGTGCGTTACGGATTGAACCACGGCTTTGAGGTATACGGCGTAAAACACGGCTATTCCGGCCTTGTCAACGACGAAGTCATAAGGATGGATTACGGTTCTGTGTCCAACAGCGTACATGCCGGCGGCACTTTGCTCAAGACCTCGAGATGCCCCGAATTCAAAGAAAAAGAAGTTATGCTGAAGGCAGTAAACAATCTCTTGAACCGTGATATCGGCAATCTCATCGTGATAGGCGGCGACGGATCTTTCAGAGGCGTTGAAGATATGCATGAGAATACCGAACTCAATGTCATAGGTGTTCCGGGGACGATAGACAACGATATGGGCTATACGGACTATACTATTGGCTTCGACACCGCGTGCAATACGGTCATTGACGCCATTCTCAAACTCAGAGATACCATAACGTCGCATGACCGTATCATGATTTTGGAGGTTATGGGCAGAGACAGCGGCAATATTGCGTTAAACTCAGCTGTGGCCGGCGGCGCGGAATATGTCATTGTTCCCGAAGCTCCCGCGGATGTGGACGAGATCGCCAAGAGTGTAAAGCGCGGCTTTGACAAGGGGAAGACCTCTACAATCATTTTGCTTGCCGAGGGCAAGAATTATTTGAAGGATGAACTGATTCAAAAGGTAGCGGCGGCAACTAATCGTCGCGTAAACCATATGGCTTTGGGATATATGCAAAGAGGCGGTATTCCTACTATGTCCGACAGAGTGCTTGCGGCACGTATGGCGCAGCGCGCAGTTGACCTCATTGAGTGCGGCCAATCGGGCAGAGTGGTAGGCGTGCGCGGAGGCGATATCTACGATACAACCGTTTTGGAGGCTCTGCGCATCCCCAAGGAATTTGACGAAGGTCTTTACAAATTGGCTATGGTCATCAGCAAATGACTTAGTTGTAAGTTTTCTGGCATCAGAGCTCCGAAATTCGCGGAGCTCTTGTTTTTTGGGATATTTGACAAAATGTTCGATATTCTTGACATCGTAGGCATAAAAATGTAAAATGAGAATATAAATTGCTACGGAGCCGATATGTACAATATTATCGTAAATCCCAAAGGCGGAAAAGGGAAAAGCCTCAAAGCTCTCAAACAAGTGGAAAAGATGCTGACGGATGTCGGCGAGGAATATATCGTTCATTCAACCGAATACGTCGGTCATGCGACTGCGATAGCCGGTGAACTGTCCAAAACTCCCGATACTAAAATCATTATGCTCGGCGGCGACGGATCGTTCAACGAAGTGCTAAACGGCATCGAAAATTTTGAAAACGTTACATTGGGTTTTGTGCCGTGCGGCACGGGTAATGATTTTGTCGGGGCCAGCAAACATCCCAAGAAAGTAAAAGATGCGATGCGCGTCATACTCAAAGGGGAGGAAAGTTACATTGATTTTATGCAGCTCGACGATCGCCGTTGTCTCAACGTCCTCGGCGCCGGGATGGATGTGGATGTGCTTTTGAAATATGCCGAGATGAAGCCTTTTCACGGCAAGATGAAGTATTATGCTTCGCTGTTTTATACACTTGCGCATACGCGCTTTCACAAATTGCGCATAGTTGTAGACGGCGGAGAACCGCTGGATAGAAACGTTTTTATGATCGGGATAGGCAACGGTCGCAGTATAGGCGGAGGAATGCCGATTTGTCCAAATGCGGTGGTGGATGACGGGAAACTGAATATAGTGATCGTAAATGAGATTAAAAAAAGCAAAATTCCCATCTATCTGCCCTCATTTCTCTCCGGCTCGCACATCAAAAAGGGCTTTACGGAAGAGATAGTAGGCACCGAAGTGAGCGTTGAGGTGTTGGATGACAGCAAATTCGAGGCGGACGGAGAGATCTTTGAAGGCAAGCAGATACATTGTAAGCTTGTAAAGGATACTCTGAAAGTGTTCAGATAATCTACAGTTCGGGCGTTGCCCCGGACTTTTTATTATATAATTTTTGTATTTGCCGATAATAACTATCGGCATTATTCGTTTTAGAATATTTTAATTCCAAATCGAATAATCCTATAAACTTAAACTATGGAATTCAAGGATGTATTGAAGGAAATACTTGAAACCGAAGGCATTTCGCAGGGAGAATTTGCAGAAAGGATAGGCGCAACACAGGGGACGATAAGTAAGTGGTTAAACGGGCAGCAGGAGCCGAGGTTTTATCAACTGCAGGAGATCAAACGAGCGTTCGGATATCCGGCGGATTTTATTTTGGGAATTACAGACGAATGAGCAAACGACGCATGGCGCGTCGTTTTTTTATCGGAAATATTTATTCTTGAATCGGGTCTATATAAAGCGTGCCAGTATCGCTGTCGAGTCTGAAATCGCTTTTGCCTATGCCGTCATGGACATATTCGCCGTTGTCCACTTTATTTAGAGAACCGAATGTGCCGCCAATAAGCGGTGCTTTCGTCTTTAAGTCAAATCCGTTTGACAATGGCACATAAAGAAAAATGTTCGAAGTTTTTGTTGTGACGGTCAATTTTGTCGATGACGCGTGCATGTATGCGCTCACTGTTGCACTTGATGTAGAAACATGCGCGTCTCCTATTTGCGCATGGGCGATGAGGGTGACGCTACCAGACGAAGAGCTTATATCTATGTTCTCGATTGCTTCATCGACAGTCGTCTTAATCTGTCCGCTTACGCCGGAAATTTGCAGGCTTTGATTAGGCGACGACGATACGACGTCCACTCTCGCGGAAATTGTAGTTATAGATGTGTTTGCCGCGCAATCCTTAATAAAAATTCCGCCTTCCGAGCTGTTTACGTCGAGATCTACGCATGAGGCGGAGCATGTGATCAGAGAATTTATGCTCTTAATTTCGAGCGAGGAGAGAGAAACGCCCGACGGGACGAAAATCTCAAGGTCTTTACGGAAGCCCTTTTCGAACTTTATTTTTCCCACGGCGCAATATTTGAGATGCAAAGCGTCTCCCTCGGCTCTCCAATGCAATGTGTTGGGTTCGGATAGCGATTTTTCGCAAGTCTCCCTGAAAGTGATGAAATTTACCACATCGGATTGCCGTACTGTTATGTTTCCGACGCCCCATTCCACTTCGATATTCGAAGTTATCTCCGTTGCGTTGCCCGTATGTGCCGCCGTATATTTGTCGGAGTCGGCGTAGGCGAGATTCATCTCCAATCTCTCGTTGTCGTCGCAACCGCTAAGCGCCGCGCAGAGCGCGGTAATCAAAAACAGTAGAATTATGAGGTATGGGAGACGTTTTTTCATCACATCACGGCT
>CANREO010000059.1 GCA_947629635.1 uncultured Clostridia bacterium | reverse complement strand
GAGCAATTGCTCCTTAAGTTCTGCGTCGCTCTTTTCGGCGGCATCAGGGGCGTTTTTGCGAATGGGCAAGATTTCCTCAACCAATTTATTCTCCGCGATTTCCGTTGCTCGCGGCAAAACTTCCTTGAATTTTTCGTCTTTTACGAGGCGGATAGCGACCTCCACAAGGTCGCGGATAATACTTTCAACATCCCTGCCGACGTAACCGACTTCCGTAAATTTTGTCGCTTCGACTTTGACAAACGGAGCCTTGACCACCTTTGCCAGTCTGCGCGCGATTTCCGTTTTGCCGACGCCGGTTGGTCCCTTCATGATGATATTTTTGGGGGTTATTTCCTCTCTCATCTCCTCGGGGAGTTTGCTTCTGCGATAGCGATTGCGAAGCGCGATCGCGACGGCGACCTTCGCTTCATGTTGACCTATGATATATCTGTCAAGTTCGGCTACTATTTGTTTCGGAGTCAAAATACCGTTTTCCATATTCCACCTCTCAAACTGTTTCGACCGTGATATGGTCATTTGTGTATACGCAAATCTCGCTTGCAATTTTCAGCGCGCGAGTGGCTATTTCTTTTGCGTCGAGCTCCGTCGACGCGATAAGCGCCCTGGCTGCCGCCAAAGCGTAATTTCCGCCGCTTCCAATCGCGCAAACGCCGTTCTCGGGCTCTATCACCTCGCCTGTACCGGATATCACGAACATAGAATTTTTGTCGGCGGCGATGAGCAATGCCTCGAGCTTTCTGCCTCCCTTATCCGAGCGCCAGAGTTCCGCCAGTTCGACAGCCGCGCGCATGAGATTTCCGCTGTACTTTTGAAGCATGGCTTCAAATTTTTCGGAGAGCGCGAACGCGTCGGATACAGACCCGGCAAAGCCTACGACGACCTTGTCGCCGTAAATTCTCTTCACCTTTACTGCGTTTCCCTTCATTATCACGCTTTCGCCCATAGTCACCTGTCCGTCGCCGGCGATGGCTGTAAGCCCGTCTCGTTTGACGGCGCAAATTGTAGTTCCGCGAAATTCCATAATCTACCTCAACTAATATTTTATCGTTTATTTTGACCTGTTAAACAGGCTTTTGAGTCAATTAAATATTGTTTTGCTCACTTGACTTTATATACTCGGCAAGGCTTTTGAGCGCCCTGTCATGATATCTGAGTTTTCTATCCTTTTTGTCGCGAATGCGCTCTATCGGAGGAAGTATCCCGAAGTTTGCGTTCATGGGCTTAAAATCATCCGTGCAGGCGGAGATATATCTTGCTATCGCTCCTATCATCGTCTCTCCGTCCGGCACTGAATATTGCTTGCCCACAAGTTCGCATGCCATTGCCTGCCCGGCGATAAGACCGCTCATTATGCTCTCTACATATCCCTCGACGCCGGACAATTGACCTGCTATATACAGTGGCGTCGGAGATTTTTTTACCCTGAAACACTCGTTGAGCGTCGTCGGCGAATGTATGTAAGTATTGCGGTGCATGACACCGTAACGCAGAAATTCCGCGTCTTTCAGAGCCGGGATCATACCGAACACTCGTTTTTGCTCGGGATACGTCAGATTAGTTTGAAATCCCACGAGATTGAAGCAATCTCCGGCTAAGTTTTCACGTCTCAACTGTACGACGGCGTAGGCTTTTTCTCCCGTCACGGGATTTCGCAATCCAACAGGCTTTAAAGGACCGAATCTTATAGTGTCGCTACCGCGCTTTGCCATCTCCTCGATAGGCATACATCCCTCGAAAAGTTCCTTTTTCTCGAAATCGTGCAAAATCACGGTTTTTGCGTTTACAAGTTCCTTGAAAAAGGCCTCGTAGTCATCCCTTTGCATGGGAAGATTGAGATAATCGTCGCCGCCCTTGCCGTATCGACCGCCATAATATGCCTTGGACATATCTATGCTGTCTGCGCTTACGATCGGCGCGATGGCGTCATAAAAATACAGTCGGTCTTTACCCGTCAATTCGGCAAGCAGATCCGCCATTGCCTTCGAAGTCAGCGGACCGGTCGCTATAACTGTGGGCGAGTCTTCAAGCGCCACGACCTCTTCTCTTACAAGTTCGAATCCGTCATAGCTCGCAAGTTTACTTTCCACCGCTCGCGAAAATTTTTCTCTGTCTACGGACAGCGCGCTGCCGGACGGCACTCTGCACTGCCTCGCAAGTTCGAGCAATTCGCAACCCATCATGTCAAGTTCGTCTTTCAACAGACCCGACGCCGTAGACGCTTCTTCGGACTTTAGAGAATTGGAGCACACCAACTCCGCAAGCATATCCGTACTGTGCGCGCCCGTAGTCGTCTTGGGACGCATTTCGTACAGCTTCACGCGCACTCCTCTCTTCAGAAGCTGTAAGGAGCACTCACAACCGGCGAGTCCTCCGCCTATCACTTTGACAGTGTCACTCATTTTGCTCGTTTTCCGCCGCGTTTACAAGCTCCTTGTGCTTGCAATTGCGATTTGTGCAACTATAGTACGTCTTGTCGTCGCGCTTTACCACTTTCATGACGCTCTTGCACTCGGGACAAAGATACGGAGCAGGGATATCCCAACTTATAAAATCGCATTTCGGATAGTTTGTGCATCCGTAAAATATTTTGCCGCTCTTCGAAGTGCGCTTGCTCACGTCGCCGCCGCATTTGGGGCACTTGCCCACTACTTCTTTGATTGGCTTTATGTTTTTGCATTTCGGATAGTTTGGGCAAGCAAGGAAAGGCCCGTATTTGCCGTGTCTCACTACCATTTTAGCGCCACACTTTTCGCACACCACGTCGCTCTGTTCATCGGGGAGATATCCGCCTCCCTGCGCGCGAGCCGCTCTTTCCAAAAAGCGTTGCAAACGTGGATAAAACGCCGCGATCAATTCCTGCCACCCTTGATCGCCTTCCGCTATCTTGTCTAAAGCCCCCTCCATGCGCGCCGTAAAATTAAGGCTCATGATGTCGGGGAAGTTCTTTTCCATATATTCGCTGACAGCCTCGCCCAATTGAGTCGGGACGATGGACTTCTGCTTGACTTCCGTATACTCGCGTTTTGCAAGCACAGAAATTATGGACGCATACGTAGACGGCCTGCCGATGCCGTTTTCCTCAAGGGCTTTTACGAGCGTCGCGTCATTGTAGCGCGCCGGCGGCTTGGTGAATTTCTGCTCGCTTTGCGCGTCTTCCAGACGCAACTTTTCGCCATCGTTTAGGTCCGGCATCGTGTCAAGCGTCTTTCCGTCGTCCTCCTCTTCTTGAGTAGCGGAATATACAGCGGTGAAACCCTTAAACTTGACGCTCTTTCCCTTTACTACGAATCCCAGTTTTTCGGAGCCGCTCGCACCGGTAATATGAACACGCATCGTATTATATTGCGCATTTGACATTTGCGACGCCAAAAACCTTTCATATATAAGTTTATAAAGCCTGAAAGCGTCACGGTCCAGCTTCCCCTCAAGTGACTTGGGCGTTCTTGCAAGATCTATAGGCCTTATCGCTTCGTGGGCGTCCTGCGCATTTGCGCTGGTTTTGTACACATTAGGTGTTTTGGGCGCGTAGGCGCTGCCGTACTGTTCGTGTATAAACGAAAGCGCTATCCGTTGAAATTCGGGCGAGACGCGCACGCTGTCCGTCCTTATATATGTGATCAGCGCGTGCTGGCCTTCGCCTTCGATGTTTACGCCTTCATACAACGCCTGTGCAACGCGGCTGGTGCGCTCGGCGGACATATTCAACTTGTGCGAAGCTTCCTGTTGCATTGTCGAAGTAGTAAACGGAGGTTGAGGACGCGAAACGGATACGCTCTTTTTGACTTCGTCAACAAAAAAGTCGCATCTGCGCATAAAATCCGTTATGACTCCTGCCTCGTCGGCGTTTGTGACTTTGATTTTCTTGCCATTGCTGTCATTGAGCGCAGCGATTATGAAATTTGACTTAACTTTTTTTGCACCGTCTTTAAGGAGAACTGCGTTGATATTCCAATACTCTTCCGGAACGAAGGCTCTTATTTCCTTTTCCCTGTCCACGATCATTTTCAATGCCGCGGATTGTACTCTTCCCGCCGACAGGCCCGGTCTCAACTTGCGAGAAAGAATCGGGGATATCTTATAGCCGACCAATCTGTCCAGCACTCGCCTTGCTTGCTGGCTGTCAACGAGGTCCATATTTATCTCTCGCGGATTCTGCATGGCGTTGCGCACTGCTTTCGGCGAGATCTCATTGAATTCGATACGCACCTTATCGCCCTTTATGTCAAGCGTATTTTTGAGGTGCCAACTTATTGCCTCGCCTTCGCGATCGGGGTCGGTGGCAAGATATATGACGTCATATTTTTTTACAGCCTGGGTAAGCTGTTTTATGGTGCTCTCCTTGTCGGGAGTGACAATGTATTGCGGCTTGAAACCATGCTCTACATCGATCCCCAGCGAGCGCTGAGGAAGATCGCACACATGCCCCTTAGAGGCCAATACTGTCGCATCGTTGCCAAGATATTTTTGAATAGTCTTTGCCTTATGAGGTGACTCAACAATGATGAGTTGTTTCATTATTTCTCCTGATTATAGGTTTTTGTCAGGCAAGAGAATAGTAGTTTCCGCCTGTGTTCTGTACAAGTCCGTTTATATCCAAGTTGAAGAGAGCGTTAGTGAGGTCGCTGACGTTGAGTCCCGTCTTTTCAAGCAACTCTTCGAAATGCAATTCGCCGTCATGCAAAGCCTCAAGCACTTGATTTTCGGCAATCGTCAACTCCACCGTATCCGTGACTTGAACCTCGCGCACGATATGCATGGCATCAAGCACGTCGTCCGGCGAAATGACAAGCGCATGCGGCATCTCTCTGAGAAGCAAATTTGCGCCCTCGCTCTCTGCCGCATATATATTGCCGGGCACGACGAAAATATCTTTGCCTTGCTCTATTGCCAACCTTATTGTGATCAACGATCCGCTCTTTTTTGCCGCTTCCGCAAGAAATACGGCGCGACTTAAACCGCTGATTATCCTATTCCTTTCGGGAAAGTGATATTGTAGTGGCTTCGTGCCGAGCGCGTATTCGCTGACTATCAAGCCGCCGCATTCTATCACACTGTCTAAAAGGCTCTTGTGTTCCGCGGGATAACAGATGTCCAAACCGCAACCGAATACGGCTATCGTCGGATTTCCGCTGACAATGCATGCCCTGTGAGCGATGCTGTCTATGCCGCGCGCGAAGCCCGAAACCACAGTCAATCCGGCATTTGCGAATTCCTTTGTAAACTCTTCGGCTATTTTCACGCCGTAGCGCGTAGGAGTCCTTGTGCCTACAACAGCTATTATGTCGTTTTTCAGCGCAGCTACGTTGCCCATTGCAAATAATATGTGCGGAGGATCCGCAATTTCCCTTAGAGAATCGGGATATTCGTCATCAAGATACGTAAGCCAATGCACTCCCCTCTTTTCAAGTTCGGAAAATATGCTGTCGACCCTCTCTATATTTTTGAAAAACGCGTCGGCATTGTCATCTCCGAGATGCTTTTTTACAGCCGCTCTATTTGCAGACAATGCGCCGGGATCGCCGACTTCGGCGATGAGCGACGCTTTGCGTTTGTAGGACAATTCTTCTACATATTGAAGCGCCATAAGCGCGATTGCAGTAGGATTTTTAGAGTCCATCAATGATACTTCCTGTCTATTCCTCTGTATTGTATTGCCTCCGCAATATGCGCGGGCTTTATCTCTTCGCTGCCCTCTATGTCAGCGATGGTGCGCGCGACTTTGAGTATCCTTGTTGTACCTCTGGCGCTGAGATTAAGCTTTTGGAAGGCTTTTTCGAGCAACCTGTCACAATCTTTGTCAATGCGACAATATTTGTTCATCTCGCGCTCGCGCATCTCGGCGTTTGTCATGATGCCGGAGTCTTTATAGCGTTCTCTTTGCAAAGCGCGCACTCTGTTTATGCGTTCCTTTATCTGCGCGGAAGTTTCGCATGTTTGTCCCGAACGCAACTCGTCATAAGAGATATTATCAACTTCGATCTGCAAATCTATTCTGTCCATGAGCGGATAACTGTGTATTTGTCCCGGAGTGCAGCGACACACTTGGTTTTTTGATCCAAAATTGCCGCATGGACACGGATTCATACTTGCAAGCAACATAAAATTGGCAGGGTATTCCACAGTACGCGCCACTCTCGATACAGTCACTTTTCTGTCCTCGAGCGGCTGTCTCAAAGTCTCGAGCGCATGTCTTGTATATTCGGGCATCTCGTCCAAAAACAACACCCCGTGGTTTGCAAGGCTCACT
>CANREO010000058.1 GCA_947629635.1 uncultured Clostridia bacterium | reverse complement strand
CTTCGGGCAGTCCTATGCGCTCGAACGCGGCTACGCAGGATTGCGCGACGACGATGGCGTTGGGATCTGCGAGTCCCACATCCTCACAAGCGTGTATCATGATCCTGCGTCCTATAAGTAGCGGATCGCACCCTGCCTCAATAAGCCTTTCTGCCCAATACAGAGCCGCGCTGCTGTCGCTCCCTCTCATGCTTTTGATAAATGCGGATATCATGTCGTAATACATGTCTTCTGTCACGCAAAGAGCCTTTTGTTGTATGGACTGCTCCGCCACTGACTTATCTATATGTATCACGCCGTCCTCGGACGCATGAGTGGTGATCACGGCAAGTTCTAGTGCATTCAGCGCCGTGCGCAAATCGCCTCCGCTTGCAAACGCAAGATGCTTCAAGGCGTCCTCCGTAACCTCGGCGTTCATTTGTCCGAGGCCGCGTTCGCGATCGGAAAGCGCTCTCTTCAGCCCTTGCAAAACGTCTTGCTCGCTAAGACGCGAAAAACTGAATACCCTGCATCTGGACACAATGGCTCTAGTCATGGACACGTACGGATTTTCGGTGGTAGAGCCTATAAAAATGATATATCCTTGCTCTATAGCCTGCAAAACGCTGTCAGATTGAGCCTTATTCCACCTATGGCATTCATCCAGCAGCAGATACGTGCGCTTGCCGTACATGCGCAACCTCTCTCGCGCCTCGTCGATCACTTTTTTGGCGTCGGCGACGCCGCATGTGACGGCGTTGAGTTTGACAAACGCGGCGTTCGTGCGCGCGGCAATGATATTGGCAAGCGTAGTTTTTCCCGTCCCGGGAGGGCCGTAAAATATGCAACTTCCGAGTTTATCCGCGGCGATGGCTCTACGCAAAAGAGACCCCTCTCCCACTATTTTCCCCTGTCCCAAAAACTCTTCCAGAGTTCGCGGTCGCATACGTTCGGCAAGAGGCGCAAGTCTTTCTATATTGTTCTGCAAATCAAATAAATCCATAGTCAAATTATAATTCCGTACTATAACTTTGTAAAGTTTATATTTGTAAATTTTGCGCTGCGTTCGCATATAATATTTCATGGCGTTGAGAGGAATATCAAAAGATATGCGCCCAAAATTCGTGCGCGTCGTACTCGCGCTTTTGATATTTGTGGCAATATTTATCTTCTGCACTGTCTATTTTCGTAAAAATATAGTACCTACGGTCATGGACAGTTCCATAGCGCAAGTGCGCGCCATAACCACAAACGCCGTAAACATTGCCGCCACAACCGTCCTCAACGACGGGTTGACTTACGATGAGCTGTTTCAAGTGAAATACGACGATAACGGGAAAATCGTTATGATCCAAGCCAATTCGCCGAGGATAAATGCCATTGCTCGCGAAATCGCCAACCTGGCGCAGGCAAACCTGGACAGCCTCGGCACACAGGAAATTTCCATTGCCGTAGGCACTTTCACGGGACTTGCGCTACTTACCGGTTTCGGACCCGACGTAACTATAAAAATAGTGCCGATAGGCACTGTAAATTGCGATTTCGTATCATATTTTCAATCCGCCGGCATAAATCAAACTTCACACAAGATATACATCGACGTCTATGCCGACGTCAACATAATCACGCCTATAGACGAGCCTACCGTGCGTATAAAAGCCGAAGTACTCGTATGCGAAAACGTGATAGTCGGCGAAGTGCCGAACACATATTTAAGCATGCATGACATCTCGGATCTGTTAAATCTAAATCCGTAAAATCTCTATATTTTTTTGCTTCGGGATTTTGCGATAAGGCCAAATACAAATCCGCAAACGATAACAGTAGTAAGTCCCGCCGCTACGGAACTGAGTCCTCCCGTCACTGCGCCCAAAAATCCGTTTGTCTTAGCTCCTTCCAGCGCGCCCTTTGCGAGATTGGACCCGAAACCCATGATCGGTATTGTTACTCCCGAACCGGCAAACTCCTTCATATACTCAAAAGCGCCCGACACTTCCAAAACTACGCCAACAAGCATATAAAGCACAAGTATCCTTGCAGACGTCATCTGTGTTTTGTTTATCAAAATCTGTCCTATAAGGCACACCAGACCGCCTACCGCAAAAACTTTCAAATAATCGAGAAATATATCCATAAACCACCTATAATTTGCAAAACTATTCAAATAATTATATGATTTGAGAATACTTTTGCAAAATAATTGTTAAAATGCTTTGCTTTCAACAGTAAATGCATGGGCTATACCGGGAATGGTCTCTTGCTGCAGAGGCGTGTCTTTATTTAGCAAGGCACCCGTGGGCACGACCAATATCCGTTTATACTCCCCTCTTTGCAACTTTTTTAAAATATAGCTGTTAAATACGGTATTCACACAACCGGCACCAGAACCGCCTTGAAACGTCTTCTGTTCGGGCGTATAATAACTCGCACCCGTATCCATATAATATCCGGGTAAAGTTATGCCTTCTTTAGATAGCAAATATTTCAAGGTGTCTCTCCCAAACCTACCCAGATCACCCGTAAATATTCCGTCATAATCACCGGGAGTGAGCCCGCTTTCCTTGAAGTGCGTCAAAATAGTGTCGCACGCCGCGGGCGCCATTGCCGCGCCCATATTCGCCTCGTCGTCTATCCCGAGGTCTATCACTCTTCCCAATGTTCCGCCCGTAACGACGGCGCAGTGTGAATTTACACGCATATAATCGTTGTTTTCTTTGCCGTAATTGCCGTCAAGTATATTGGATTTAGAAATATTTATCACTTTTTTTTGCTTATCTATGCTCTTTTTGTATTTTTCCAATGTTTTTTCGTCTATGTTCATATTCTCATCTATCGCAATTATATCGTCCTCATATACGCGCTCATTCATTTGAGAAGGCATTTCGCTGCTAAGCACCGTGCAACCTGCTCCGGTAACCGTCCACTGCGCTGTGGGCGGACGTTGATTGCCGAGTTCGAGCGGAAATCTGTATTGCCTCTCCGCAGACGAATAATGGCTTGACGTCGAACACGTTATATTTTTCGCAAAGCCGGCGTCGATAAGCATGGATGCCACAAGCATCGCTTCTCCGAAGGTCGAGCAGGCATTGTAAAGTCCCAAAAACGCCGTGGGAAAATTGCGCGCGGCAAGAGACGTAGGCGAAAGCTCGTTCAAAAGATCGCCGCCCATGAGAATATCTATATCTTCTCTTTGCAACCCGGCCTTTTTTATCGCCCCCGTTATTGCGTCGCGATGCATCTTGCATTCGCATTTTTCATATGATTTTTCACACCATATATCGTCATTGAGCACGATGTCGTAGCAATCTCCGAAATTGCCGTCACCCTCTTTAGGTCCGACAATGGTAAAACCGCTTTTGATATATACGGGTCTTTTCAGTTTAATTGTTCTCATACTCGCCTCACATAGCAAAATAGCCGATAAAACCTACCAAAAAACTTGCTACCACGCCAAACACGATTATCGGGCCGGCAACCGTAAACATCTTGGCGCATATTCCGTAAAACACACCTTCGCGATTATACTCCATTGCAGGAGAAATCACAGAGTTGGCAAAGCCCGTGATCGGAATTATCGAACCTCCGCCAGCATAATGCCCCAACTTGTCGTAAAGTCCCAGCGCCGTAAACAAACTCCCCAGGAAAATCATAATACAGCTCTCCCAAATGGCGACATCCTTGTCGGACATTTCTTTAAATATCAGCTTGATGATGTCGCCTATGCCTTCGCCTATGCAACAAATGAGTCCGCCTACTATAAAAGCGGCTATGAGCGTGCGCGTCATAGGCGAGCGCGGCGCGTTTTGACTGACATAATCCTGATATTCCTTTCTTTCCAGCATAAAACCACCTAAACAGGCTGTTTGTCATCGCTTGTCAGGGTGGCAGTCGTAACTTTCTGCGAATTTTTCGGCGGAACGCCGCGGATGTTTTCGACATCCCTCGCACTGTCATACAGCACCTCTTTATCCTCTAAATTAGTGACAAACAGCCTGTCCATAGCTCAATTTTTGCCATAAACAAGGAAAATAAAACAAAATGACGATAAAAAATTCCACCCTATATGGGCGGAAATAATCAAGCAATATCGAAATCCCCATCATCGCAAAACGTCAAGATCCCTGCGATTAAACTTACAAAAAGCAATATGCATATCTTAAACGCAATGCTTACGGGGTTGCTCTCCTAGATATGTTTGCCGTATGATACCGTCATTTGGATAATCCGACACAACGGCAAGATGATTATCCCTCAGACAACGCATGCTATGATCATAAATATCAACGACAGCGTCTGCACCGTACTCGTCCTTTTTCGTCGGATCCGGCGCCGCTCAGCAATGACAACAAAACATTGCGTTGTCGTCAAGTTTTTCTCCGCATTCGGTACAATATTTTATACCGTCGCCTCATTGGATCCGTTTTCCGACCCATCCATACATTCGACAAGTCCGCGCAAAAACTCTCTGGTATTCTGCATCGCGATTTTGGATATCTTAAAAGCCTGAGACACTGCAAACGCGTGCACGGCAAACGTTCCGTCGGCATGATAGTGATCTACATACACGCCGAGATCGAAAAGTTTGTCCACAAAATCGAATGTCAATACCGCAAGTTTGTCGTTCTCCGCCGATATACAAAAAGTGGGAGGAAATTCTGCCGTTACCCAGTTTATGGGCGAAACCTGTTTGCGAAACTCTTCGGGCATATCGGATAACTTGCGTCCGCCGCAAAAAGATTCGATGTATATATTGATATTTCTGAATTTTGTTTCTAGTGCCTTTTCCATGTTGTATACGCCGCAATTGAGGACCAGACCTTCCACCTTCTGATTGCGCACGCTCTCATCCAATTCGAATTGCGCGTTGTATTCGGGATTTGTGGAAATACAGCCCAACATCGCGCTGAGATGTGCACCGGCAGACTCACCGCCCACAAAAATGCTGTCCATATCTATGTTGTATTCGATCGCATGTTCTTTAAGCCAAGCCAGCGCCTTATATATATTTTCTATCATCTTCGGGTGGGCGTATTGCGGAGCGTCGCCATAATACAGACTTGCTACAAAATAGCCCGCTTCGGCAACCTTTGTCGTAAATGCCTCGCGAGACTCGGGCCATCCGCCTATCCAACCTCCGCCATGTATGTAAACAAATACCTTTGCAGTTTTGCTCATATCGCGTTTTTTATGCTGATATATATTGAGATAAAGATTGCTGTCTCCGTTGTCAAAACGTATATGCCTTATTGATTTTACTTTGTGCGACCGACCCCAATTATAGACGGTAAGCATCCCCAATATCTCGTTTTTTATATGTCCGCCCTCAACATAGCCGTAGCGCAAATCAAATGAAATTTTCTTTCTTAATTTCTTAGCCGCTGCTTTTGCCTTGTGATTATTTTGCTTCAACAAAGCTTCCAACTCGGTCATGTTATTTTTGATTCTGTCGACCAGCGCCCTATGTCTTTGCTCAAGCGCCTCATGTTTAGCAATAAACAACTCGCGATCGAATTTAGGTTTGTTTTCAAAAAGGTTTTTCATTTCATACCTCATATGTATTTATCTTTAACATTGTAGCATGGCACATATTAAATTTCAAGTCAATAGTAAATGCTGATTTCAAACGCATTTCCGGCAAAAAGCGTCATCTATCTATACGATTACAATAAAATAATAAAGAAAAACCCAAAACGCTTCCAACATAAATTGTGGTTCGTTTTAGGTTTCTCTTGGTGGGCAGGGGTGGATTCGTAGGAAGACGAAGTCTGACGCAATAGCGGAGCGGCAAGTTTACTTGCAATTAAAATCGTCCGCCTTTTTGCAAAAGGTCTATACCTTATTTCAAGTCTTTTAAACAAAAAGTCGGCGTGAAGCGTCAGCACCGAACGGTGGTTCGGCAGGCTTAGCATGCGTATGGCAATTTATAAAAATTGCCATACAAAATCCATCCCCTTCAAAAGAAAAATCTAAAACGAATGGTTCGTTTTAGATTGTTCTTGGTGGGCAAGGTTGGGACAAATTCGAACACTTTTTATTGTATGTTTGCGTGTTCGATTATTTTGAAATCCTCTCTTGCGACGCATATTTCCGCAAGATCTTCGCCCGATCCGTCGGGTTTTACAAACGCGATATCCCACTTATTATCATAACTATCGTCAAATATCACACATCCAACCGCGCCCTTGTGTACGCCATACTTTGTATATTTCTCTTCTTCAACAATAAGTTCCACCCAATCGTATTCGTGCACATCCGCCTCAATGAGCGAAGTGTGCTTGGTTTCATCCAATTTATGGACATTAGCTT
>CANREO010000057.1 GCA_947629635.1 uncultured Clostridia bacterium | reverse complement strand
CTATATAATTGCGGCAGCAAACTTCAACGAGTCGGTGTCAAATCTTCTTGACCCGTCGCAAAAAATCAGAGACCTTGTGCAAAGGCATACAGGCAAAGACTAAGGAGGAAAAAGTGAAACTCACCTGGCTGGGACATTCTGCGTTTAAGCTTGAAGAAAGTACCGGGACGACCATCGTCACCGACCCGTACCACTCGCATATCGGGTTCAGGATGCCCGATGTGACGGCAGACGTAGTGACGGTAAGTCACTCCCATGGCGATCACAACAATATCGAAAGCGTATTAGGCAATCCTACCGTCATAAATCGTGCCGGCGCGTACGAGATCGGCGGAGTGCATATGCTTGCGCATCGTACACACCATGACGACAAAAGAGGGGCTTTAAGAGGCGAAAATCTGGTGTTTAAATTCCGTATGGACGGAGTCGATCTTTGCCATATGGGGGACATTGGAGAGGAGTGTAATGCCATTTTGGTTGAAGCGCTCATGCCCGTAAACATACTTATGATCCCGATCGGAGGCAACTATACAATAAATGCCGAACAAGCAAAAGAGTATGTAGACAAAATTATGCCCGACATAGTCGTCCCCATGCATTATAAAACCAAAGATCTTGATATGGATATCGACCGTCTCAACGAATTTTTGAATTTGTTTGACGATGAAAATATAATTTATCAAGAGACAGCTACCGTAGAGTTCGACCGCGCGGATTTCAACGGCGAGCAAACAAAAGTACTGGTATTGGACAAGTTGTCAAAATAATACGCGTTTCGTCCGGTGCAACGGACAAAATACTTTTTTCAGACGTACTTTTTTACGACCGTAAGGTCATTCGATACAAAGGTTTACTAAATTTTATTTCAGGAGTCATTTATGCAAAAATTTACTTTTGAGGAGCTCAACAAAAAGAGCATTTTCGAAATGCGGGCGCTAGCTAAAGAATGCGGCGTGTCCGCGCCCACAAAGCACAACAAGTCAGAGCTTGTGGAGATAGTATATAAGATATCAAACGGACATATGAATCCTCCGTCCGCGCCTCATCGCGGCAGACCGAAAAAGGCAGAGGAGGAGAGTATCGATATTCAGGTAAAGAACATAAATAAGCGTAAATCAACAGACGAGGGCAATCTGAACGAATTCAAGCCGAATCTTCAATCTCACAGTTTGGACAAACCACAACGTGCGGAGTCCCGTTCGGAATTTCAACAACAGGTTTTGGCGGAGGCAAAAGCGCTGGATGATGAATTATATCCAAGGGAAGGATATCTTGAGATAAATCCCGATGGATATGGATTTTTGAGGGTAAAAAACGGCGAATTCAGTGAAATGGACGCATATGTCAACTCCGTCAAAATAAAGCAATACGGATTGCGTCGCGGCGATTATGTGAAGAGCCTTTGCAAGTTGGTACAGGAGGGCAGACCTGCGGCTGTTGTGCAAGTGACGGCTATAAACGGCGTATCTCCGGAAAAACTGGGAAAACGACCGAACTTTGACGAAATGGTGCCGATTTATCCCGATGAACGCATAAGGCTGGAAGTGAATCCGCGTGAATATGCTACGCGATGCATTGACCTTGTATCGCCTATAGGAAAGGGTCAGCGCGGCATCATCGTCTCGCCGCCGAAAGCGGGAAAAACTACTCTACTTAAGATGATAGCAAGTTCCATTGCTCAAAATTATCCCGATATTGAATTGAAAGTGCTACTTATCGACGAGCGCCCCGAGGAAGTCACCGATATGCAACGCTCTATAAAAGGCGAAGTGATTTACTCAACGTTCGACGAACTTCCGGAACATCATACAAAAACCGCCGAAATGTTGCTAAATAGGGCAAAGAGACTTGTCGAATCAGGCAAAGACGTGGTCATATTGCTCGATAGCCTTACACGTCTGGCGCGCGCGTACAATCTTACGATTCCTCCTACGGGCAGAACTCTTTCAGGCGGTATAGACCCCGGAGCATTGCACAGCCCCAAACGCTTTTTCGGCTCAGCAAGAAATTTGGAAAACGGCGGCTCGCTGACAATAATCGCTACCGCTTTGATCGATACGGGCAGCAGAATGGACGACGTGATTTTTGAAGAGTTTAAGGGAACGGGCAACATGGAAATTCATCTTGACAGGAAACTTTCCGAAAAACGTATTTTTCCGGCTATCGATCTTGCAAAGAGCGGCACAAGAAAGGAAGAACTCTTGCTCACTCCTTCGGAGTTGGAGGGAATATGGGGCATACGCAAAATGCTATCAAATGCCGACAACGCGGAGGCAACCGAAAATCTATTGGGCATGATCATAAAATCAACCTCCAACAAAGAGTTTATAGATCAATTGAATATGCAGATAAAGCTCTATCAAAAGGAGGGCTATACCATACGCGGAATAAAAAATGTCAATTGAATTTATTTAGAGCAGCTCAAACAGCTGCTCTTTTTTAAACTTCAATAGTCCGAAATCCGCATATCGTTGAATTGTATAAATTTTATTTGCCAATCCGTCGTTGATGTACGATTGCCCCGGTGATGTTTTGGTATGTAGCCGATGCGGTGTTGACTACATTGGAAAGCTTAATTGCATAACCAAAATACTTGAAGTCGATGCTTTTAGCGCTGAAATTAGCGAATATATTTTGAATGAAAGAAAAATATTCGGTATTCTAAACAAGCGTAATTTTTTGACGGAAAATTTTGAAAATAAAACGACATATTTGCTTGTCAAAATGCCGATGTTAATATATAATCTTAGCGTTGGGTTAAGAGAGGAAAAGTTCTCGCATGAACAGTTGAGGGAAATGGTTTTGTTCTCCATTATCTCTCAACTGCTACCCATGTGCAATGAGCCGTTCCATACCCGAGTTTTTTATATAAATATAATAATAGAGAAGTCGCTGGAATATGGTACTGCGTACCAAAGCTCCTTCTCAAAGTATGGAGAAGTCGCCTAGTTTGGTCGAGGGCGCGCGACTGGAAATCGCGTAAACGCCAAAAGCGTTTCAAGAGTTCGAATCTCTTCTTCTCCGCCAAGTGCAACTCGTTTGAACTATTTTGGTTCAAGCGAGTTGTTTTTATTGTGTTTTCATCACTGTTTATGAAATTTTTTGTTATTACTTTATATAGTTTATCAATATGCTTCCTTATTTGTCGTCCGTGTAGCAGGGAACGGAGATTTTATCGGAAAGTGAAACACATGTATTAAAATAAAAGCAGCGCGCTTAAAAAAGTGCGCTGCCTTGAAGTGTTTTGTGATTTATAAGTTGTTTTATTGGATTTTATTACCACAAATCGTCGTTGCGGACGATATCCGCGCCGTTGGCTGCGCGAGCGATTGCGTCGATACCTTTCTTGGCGGAATCTTTGGTAGCATAGCCGTCGTTTGTGGTGGCTACGATATTATTGTTAGACGCACGCAACCTCAAACGGAATTCGTTTTTATTGTCTTGATAAATTTCCCATTTGGGGAGTTTTTGCACAACAGGATTTTTGAGAGTTTGATCCTCGATAGGAGCGGTCGCAGCGTTTTTCATGACGCTCTGAATGCCGATTTTGCATGATGTTTGATCTTTATACGGCGCGCCGCCCGGTACGGCGAGAACTCTCTTGTTTGAGGAAAACAGCTTGTACGTAAAATTGCCTTTATCTGTCTTTTTGATGACAAATTTGCCGCGTTGCGTTTGTTCGGGATCGCCCTCTACAAGTACTTTTTCTACTTCTGCTTCATTAACCACTTTCTTTTCCTCCTTTTTCGCGGTTGTTTTCTTTAGCTCTGTCATTGCGGCAGGAGCTACTTTAGTCGATTTCTTTGTGGGAGCCTGTTCTTTGGGCTCTGCTGTTTTCTTTGACGCGGCGTTTGCCTTTACGTCTTTTGTAGTTTTATTATCCGTAGCCTTTGCTGAGACTTTTTTGGCTGACGTGGCAGGCTCTTTTTCGGCGGTCTTTGACGGCTTTTTTACAGGTTCTTTTTCTGTTGGCTGAGCGGTCGCTTTGGCAACTTTCTTTGTAGGAGTTTTGGAGATTGCTTCCGCTTTTGGCTCTTGCTTGGGTTCTGCCTTTTTTGCGGCAGACTTCTTTGCAGGGCTTGAATTTTTTGCAGCTGGCGCTACATCAGCCTTCTTTTGAGAACTCTTATTTTCTGCAATTTGCTTGGGCTCGGCTTTTTGGGTTTGCTTTTTAGGTTCGGTCGGCTCTTGAGCAGCGATCGGCTCGTCCTTTTTGACCGCGATGGGCGCTATTGCCCAAGGATTGTCGTTTGTGGGTTTATTTTGCTTTTTAACGCTCTTTTTAGGAGCAGGGGAGGGCTCTTCGACGGTAGCGGCTTCTTCCTCTTTTTCGATCGGTTGAGCTTCGGCATCCGTGTCATACGTATCGCGAGCGACCTTAGCGGACTCTTCTTCTTGAGACTGCTTAGGCTCGGCCTCTGTCTCCTGGGTGATTTCCTCTATCGGCTCAACATAAACGGGAGTTTCGGATGCGTAAACTGCTTCCTCTTCGTCTGTTTCCGGTTCCGCAACCTCTTTTTCTTCAAGCTCTTGTTCGACCTCTGCAGTAACCTCTTCTGTGGGTTGGGCATCTTCGGCGACATCTTCTACGGGTTCGATCTCTGCCGCTGCCTCTTCGACGGAAGATTGTTCATTTTCCGAAATTTCTTCTGTTACGGGATACTCTTCATATGCATCTTCAGTCGGTTGCTCGAGTTGTTGTTCCGATGATCCTTCCGTATTTGCCTCGTCGGTTGTCTCGTCCGCTTCATGCTCGTTTACGTCTGCTACATCTTCGGGTTCGGATCCGGGGACTGTTGCCTCTACGGTCTCTTCCATCGTTTCTTCTTGATTTTCTTCAACTATTTCTTCGATGACTTCTGCCGAATCGTCGATAGCACCCTCGGTTTCGATAGGTTGTGCGACTTCATTGTCGGGAGCGTCCTCGGTGACGACTTCCTCATCCGATACGGGGGCAGGAGCGATATAAAGTTCGGCAGTAGGGTAGTTGGGATCAAATTCGCCTATGTATTCGCTGTCCAAAAACTCTACGGTATCTTCGTCGATATCGTCTATAACGCTGTTTTCCGTCTCATCAAAGTTGTTGATAACATTTTCGAAATCTTCCATAATCTCTCCTTAACTTCGAAACGATTGAACGGGTGACCCGATACAATTTGTAATTTATATATATTCTAGCATAGAAGTTTTTGTAAATCAATACACAAAAAACTTTTTTAGGGCAAATTTTGTGGTTTCTTCGCAAAAAAATTGAAAAACCGCACAATATGTGGTATATTATTTGCACAGATATGGATTTCGAACTCAATCGTGAACAAAAACGCGCGGTCATGGATACCGAGGGCGCAATATTGGTCATTGCGGGTGCCGGAAGCGGCAAGACAAGAGTGCTTACCGCGCATATTTGTCATCTCATCGAGAATGGCGTTGCCCCGTATAATATTTTGGCGATAACTTTCACAAACAAAGCCGCCGCCGAGATGAAAGAGCGCATCGAACGAGCTATAGGCTGTTCGGATGTATGGACCAGCACCTTTCACTCAATGTGCGCGCGCATTTTGCGTATAGACGGCGATGCGTTGGGATATGACAAAGATTTTACCATCTATACGGAGCAAGAGAGCGATCGCGTGGTTAAGCGCGTTATACAAAGTTGTCCGGGCGCCGATCCGAAGCGCAAAGGAGAGTACCTTTGGCACATATCCAGGGCAAAGACGCTTGCCATGTCGCCCGAAGAATATTATATTGCAATCAAGCACGACGACAAAGACGCGGAAACGGTGACAAAAATATATAAGTCATATGAAGAGGAATTGAGACGTTCAAACAGCATGGATTTTGACGATCTCCTGCTTAAGACCGTCCAACTATTCGAGCAAAATCCCGAAATTTTGCAAAAGTATCAGTCGCGCTTCAAATATATAAACGTAGATGAATTCCAGGATACAAACAGGCTGCAATATAAGATTGTGAAGATGCTTGCGCAAGGCAGCGGCAATATATTTGTCGTAGGCGACGAAGATCAGTCCATATACAGTTGGCGAGGGGCGGATATTCGCAATATACTGGATTTTTCAAAAGATTATCCATCTTGCAAGGTATATAAACTAGAGCAAAATTACAGAAGCACTACTTCCATATTGGAAGCGGCAAATAATGTCATCAAAAACAATGCCAATCGCAACGCCAAGACGCTTTGGAGCGAGATAAAGGATTCGACTTCGGTAGAATATTACGAGGCGTACAACGACCGTGATGAGGCGGAAAAAGTGGCGCGCGCCATAAATACGCTGTTGAAACGCGGCGAAAGCTATAAGGATTGCGCAGTGCTTGTGCGTGCAAACTCGCTTACGCGACAGTTTGAAGAAGAATTTAATTTACATGGCATTCCTTATAAAGTTTTCGGCGGATTCCG
>CANREO010000056.1 GCA_947629635.1 uncultured Clostridia bacterium | reverse complement strand
GAAAAAATAGAGCTTTTACAAATAAAAAAGTTATCGGAGAATATATGGAATTTAAGTATTCGATCTCGATCCTATTTTCGCACATGGGCTACGTGCTCAAGATCCTGGTGTGGATATTGATATGTTTGCTCATTACGGCAGCCATAGGGGCCGCAATTGCGGTGCCGCTTTACAAAGCGCTTGCCGCCACAACAGAGATCGGCTCATACGTAGCCGGCATAAAAACTACGGCGACAATGGTCTGGAACGGTAGTTTGAGTATGCGCTCTGCGGCGGATGACCTCATTCCGCAATTCGTGGGCGCTTTGAGCGCGATCGCCAAAAACCCGGGCCTTACGACGGGGCTTGTATTTGCAATAATTTTTCTCTATTGCCTCTACAGTTTTTTGATGGGTCTCTCTTACTATACGATAGGAGACATCATAGACAAACTTATGGCGGACAATTTGCGTTTCGGTTTTGCGAGCAATCTTGCCATGAACCTGAAAAAATGTTGTAAATATTCGCTTGCGAGGCTTTCTGTGGCTTTGCCCATAGACATCATATTCGTGACGTTGTTCCTGTCGATAGGGCTTGCGTTGTTTGACGTCATCGGCTTTTTTACGTTGCCTATCATGATAGTGTTTACTGTGTTGTTCTGCTCGCTTAAGGCATTGCTGTTCAGCGGTTGGTTGCCGAGATATTTGCATCATCCGAACACAAGAATATTCGCCAATCTCTCTCGCAGTTTTCCCAACGTCAGGGCGAACATTCGCGGACTTTTCAAATCGTATGTGATCACGTTCAGCATCGTGTATATTCTGACCGTACTGCTCGCGTTGCCGACCGGAGGGCTGATTGTGCTCATCTTGCCGTCTATATATTATTTCTTGCTTAGGGCAGTGGAACTTGTAAGCTATTATAAAGTAAAGGGATACAGTTTCTATACGGATGGTACGACTGTCGTCGATACGGTCGAATACGGCTTCAGAAAAGACAATCAGGCTATTGCCGATGATATTGACGAAATGAGCGCGAACGACGAGTTTCATAGAGAGGAGAATGCCGAAAATGGAAAATAATGCCAGATTTCGTATGAATATCGGCGTATTGAAATCAATAGTAATTGCCATTGTCGCATTGGGCGCGCTTGCGATTATAGCGTTGGATATCGCTTTGCTTTCCGGAGCGGGAAAATTGCATAAGGCTTCGCCCGCGTTGGGAGGCGTGTCTTTGGCGGCGGCTGTAGTCATTCTGGTCATTGCAATGCTCTTATTGTTTAATTGCAATTATACTTTCAAGCGTGATTATATGCTGGTCGTGCTGGGAATTTTTTGGGATAAAGTTAAATATTCCGACATAGTCATGATAAAACAAAACGGCTCAAGCGACGATATATATCTCATAATAAAATCCGACGGCATGGAGACGGCAGCCAAAGTGAATATTCCGCATGCCGTGAATGACGCGTTTATCTGCGCACTGCGACAACGCGTCCCCGATATCGAAGTCGAAACGTTTTTCACGGACAAAAAGTGATATGGAATTTAAACTCGCGGATGACAAACTATATTCTTTGATCGATGAATATATCGCTTGTACGGACTATGTAGGCAGCGATTTTACGCACTACGGCTTTTTGGTGTGGTTTGAGAGGATAGAGTATGCGGAGGACGACAGGGCATTGTATCTGCGCGGATTCGACGGCGACATCGTCTACTATTGGCGCCCTCTGGTCAAGGACGGAATGACCGTCGCAGAGGCATTGAAAAAACTGCCTCGCGACGCTACGCTCTATTTTTGCACAAAGGATTTTGCGGATGAATTTTCCGATTTATATCGCATAAGTTCAAACAGAAATTGGGCGGAATACATATATCGTACGCAGGATTTCATATCTCTCAAAGGCAAGCGATACAACGCCAAACGCAATCATTGCAATAAATTCGCATCGCTTTATAATTTTACACTCAAACCCTATACTGCGCTCGACAGAAGTGAAGTGATAGAATTCGAGGACAAATGGCTTGCCGCTCATTGTTTTCGGGACGAACAATATCTGAATAGCGCTCTTGCCGAAAGAGAGATACTGCTTGCCGCGCTTGACGCGTCTTTAAAAGGCGAGACGGTGTGCGACGTTTTGCGCGTTGACGGAACGATGGTGGGCATATCCATAGGCGAGAGACTGTCAAACGGCAACGCCGTCATAATATACGAAAAGGCCGACATAACATATGACGGGGCGTACAGTTTTCTTGCGCATGAATTTGCCGCCGAAAACTTTGCCGACTGCCCATATATCAACAGGCAAGAGGATATGGGTGCGGAAGGATTGCGAAAATCCAAACTCAGCTATTGCCCGGAATACCTTTTGGAAAAATATGTGCTTACGCCAAAGTGGCTCATGGACAGTGCGGACGGAAAGCAATTTACGTGCCGCAAATTGACAAAAGAGGACTTTAACATCGTGATGAGGTTCCTTAAAGACGAGATATCGTCGCTTGACGATAAAAAGTTCTTTTTGAATTATACCGATGACGAGTTGATGAACGTGCTTGAAAACGGTTATATGCTCGGCGCATATGACGGGGAGTTGCTTATAGGCACTTGCGCTGTAGATCTTGACGAGGAATACGGCAAACAGTTGGCAGATATTTGCGGATATGAAGGGGACAGAAAATTTTATGAATTCAGTGGGATCATGGTGCGAGAGGGCTATCGCAAAAAGGGAGTGGCTTCGGCGTTGTGCAAGAGGGTGATATCCGAATCGTGCATATCGGTAGGCAAAGCGTCTCTTTGCGCCGTAGTGCAGTATGATAATATCCCGTCCCTGAATAATCTCAAAAAATTGGGTTTTGAAGAGAAGGCCGAAGCAAAGTATAAGGAATTCGATTTTAAATATCTCGCTCTAAACGTCAACTGAAATACACGACGTATCGTTTTGCGGCATATTATGTGGCTTGATATGATGTTGAGCTGTGAAATAAATCTTGCCGCGATAAGGCGCAATCTTGCCGCAATGCCTTTCAATAAGATCTTGATGTTGAAGGCAGACGCGTACGGGCATGGCATTAAAGAGGTGGCGCTCGCTACGAGAGAGTTGACGGACGGATTCGGAGTCGTAACGTTGGAAGAGGCGGAAACGCTGAGACAATGCGGCATAAAAAAAGATATACTTGCCACGGCATTGCTCCCTGAAGAGCTTTGCAAGGCGGCGGAACTTGACGTGACGATAGGCCTCAACAGTTTTGCTCAACTTGAAGCACTGTTAAGGCTTCCGGGAAGAAAGAGGGCAAAGTTTCATATAAAGCTCGATACGGGCATGCATCGGTTGGGCTTTGCGGAGAACGATATTGACTGCCTGATAGGCGCGTTCAAGGACGCAGGCATCTCTCCCGAGGGCGTATATTCGCATTTGAGGGCGCTGTCCTACGATCAGGTTGCGGCATTTAAGAGAGGTTGCGAGAAACTTACTGCGGCATTCGGCGAAATAAAGATGCACATTGCGTCAAGCCATTCAATGAATATCAAAACTCTCAGATACGACGCTGTGCGCGTGGGACTTGCGGCGTATAAAGGGGCAATGAGCGTTTTTAGCAAGGTGCTGGCGGTGAGACGCGCAAATGCCGGCGAATGCGTGGGATACGGATGTAACAGGCTCGCTCATGCAACAAATATTGCGACGATATTCGGAGGCTATGCAGACGGTATCGACAGGGAACATCCGTCGGACGTTTACATAAGAGGCGTAAGATGCAGAAGCGTCGGCAAGGCGTGTATGGACACGTTTATGGCAGACGTAGGCTCGTTGGAGCCGAATGTGGGGGAACAAGTAATGTTGCTTTCCCCGGAAATATTGGAAGAGTGCGCGAAGCAGCGCAAAACAATAGACTATACGATGCTTACCTGTTGGAGGGGCAGAGTGCAAAGGATATACGTGGATGAATAAGTTGGAAGCGAGAAAATCGGCGGTTGCGGCGACAAAACGCATGAGCGCCGAAGAAAGAGAGTGGGCAAGCGGTTCAATAGCCGATGCGCTGAGTTCGTTGGACGCGTTTAGACTTGCCCACAGTTTGTTTATATTTCTCGGTTCCGATATGGAGCCGAACACGGAAGAAATAGTCGGATTGGCGCTCATGCTTGAAAGGACGGTCTGCGTGCCTAAAGTGAAAGGCGACGATCTGCAAATGATCGCGATCACTCCTTATACAGACTTCAGAAGAAACAGGTGGGGGATCCTGGAACCCGTAGGAGGCAGAGAACTGAGCGAGGTTGAGACGGCCGTCATTCCAATGGTTGCGTTTGACGGGCTAAACAGACTCGGGCACGGCGTGGGATATTACGACAGATTTTTGTCCTCGCACAATGTTTTCAAGATAGGTATCGCCTTTGATCGTCAATGCGTAGACGGACTTGAAATATCTTCGCATGACGTGCCCATGGATATAATAATAACCGAAAAGCGGATCATCACGCCCGACGGGGAGATCCCCAACATATACGGAGGTTGAAATGAATGTAGTCGCCGGAAAATATCGCGGCAGAAAGCTCCTTTCGCCTAAGGGAGACTCGGTGCGCCCTACTACGACGCGTATAAAGGAGACTATTTTCAACGTTCTCCAAGGTTATATTGCGGATTGTTTGGCATTGGATCTGTTTGCTGGAAGCGGCGCTTTGGGCATAGAGTGCATTTCAAGAGGCGCGCGCGAGGTGATTTTTGCGGACAGAAGCAAGGACAGCGTTGCGCTCGTAAAACAAAATTTGCAAGGCATTGACGGAAATTACACAGTCATTTGCAACGATTTTGCCGCAGTGCTGCATGCTTTGCGCAGCAACGGCAGACGTTTTGACGTCATATTTTTGGACCCTCCGTACCTAAGCAAATGCGGTGAAGAGGCAATAGATATCATAATAGAGGGGAACCTCTTAAATGAAGGCGGCGTTATTGTGTTCGAGCACGGCTCCGAAAAGACATATACGCTCAAAAATACGCTCTATCGCCAACGCACAAAAAAAATGGGTACCGTGACGGCGGAATTTATTTATAAAAAGCGCGTCGCACTTATGACGGGCAGTTTCGATCCCGTAACCAAAGGACACGAAGAAGTGCTGAAAGAGGCTTTGAAAGTATATGACGAGGTCGTCGTGGCATGCCTCATAAATCCTGACAAAAAATATACTTTCAACGGCGCGCAAAGGCTGGTTCTCGCGCAAGCCATGTGCTCGGCGTATCCGGGCGCCAGAGCCGTATATTCGGAAAACACCGCAGTTGAAACAGCGCGCGAAGTAGGGGCGGAAAAACTTGTTCGCGGCATACGCAACACTGCCGACGAAAGTTATGAAACGGAAATGGCCGCATACAATCGCGCGCACGGAATCGAAACACACTTTATAATTATTGACGAGTGTAAGGACATCACTTCGACGCTTGTCAGAGAGCAAATAGAGCGCGGAGATCTTTCCAATCTGCCTGACGCAGCGGCGGAAGTTATAAAAACGAAAGAATTCTCAAAGTTGAAGTGAAAGCGCAAAATACAAAATGTAGTTTGATGTTGAAAAATATAAAAATATAAATTATACTGAAAATAAGGAGATAAGTATGGGAGAAATAGATAAACTTTTGAATGAGTTGGAGCTGGAAATACAAAAGGCCAAGAAGGCGGCGTTCAGCAGCACGGACGTCGTCGTAAATAAGGCTGTTCTTCTCGGGTTGATCACGCAGATACGTTCCTCTTTTCCTGTCGAAATGAGGGACGCCGCACAAATAATCCAAGACAGGGATTCGATATTGAAAAGCGCCGAGGACTATGCCAACAATACAATGAACATGGCAGAGGACAAGGCGAAGAAAATGATCGCCGAATCCGAGATCGTCAAACAAGCTCAGTTCGAAGCTCAACAATATTTCAACAGCGTAGTCGATCAATGCGATCGAATGGACTATGACGCGCGCAAACATTGCTATGTGCTTTTCGACGATGTGGAGGAGAGACTGAAACAATTGTTGCAGACAGTGCAAGAAAGCAAGGAAAACGTAAGGCGTTCGCCGGCCCCGAATCAAAATCAGCCCAGCGCGTAACTTTTTATTGCGTTCAACAGTAATTGCAAAAAGTGACTTAACTTGACTATCCCTTGTTTGTCAAGCCCTTCACATAGAAGATTTGCCGTCAAAATTGCCGCAACATTGAAATCCGTGGGGGAGTATATCGCCTCCTTGATGGCGTTTGCAAGCGCGCCGAATACGGCTGCTTGCTTCAGATCCGTAGGCAAATATATCATATGCAATCATATTTATGCACAGTAAAAATTTTTGTTGCTTTTTGGGATTTGACGGCAAAACTCCTTGACAATCGGCACCATAAATCATATAATGTCAATACTTACCGCATGCGGTCATGGCGGAATAGGCAGACGCGTACGTTTGAGGGGCGTATGTCCAAGACAT
>CANREO010000055.1 GCA_947629635.1 uncultured Clostridia bacterium | reverse complement strand
GTGGAGATTAGGGGAGTCGAACCCCTGACCTTTTGAATGCCATTCAAACGCTCTACCAACTGAGCTAAACCCCCGACTGCTTTATTATAGCATAAAGTTTTGATTTGGCAAGTTTTTTTGATGATGAATGTAAATAAAAAGCATTCGCTCTTGCCACCGCCTTGCAAAAATGTTATCCTTCTTATTGTACGAGACGCGTATAAGGAGAAACTATGGTAAGGCACATTTTGTTTGATTTGGACGGCACGCTGTTGCCGATGAAACTCGAGGACTTTGTCAAAGCGTATTTTTTGAGTTTGACAAAGACGCTTGCCCCTTTGGGCTACGACCCAAAAACTCTCGTAAATAATATGTGGCTGTGTTCCGAAGCGATGGTCAAAAACGCGAGCGAGATGACCAACGAACAGATCTTTTGGAAATATTTTGCCGATGTCTACGGCGAAAAAGCGTATGCGCATAAACCGCTGTTGGACGAGTATTACAGGACAGGCTTTTCGGAAGCAAAGCGCGTATGCGGATACGATCCCTCCGCGGCGAGGACAATAGACGCCCTGCGCGAGCGCGGCTTCAAACTGACGCTCGCATCCAACCCGATCTTCCCTAAAATCGCCCAGCAAATAAGGCTCGGCTGGGCCGGCGTTGACCCGAATGCGTTTGACCTTTACACCTCTTACGAAAATATGCACTCTTGCAAGCCCAATCCCGAATATTACAGAGAGATAGTCCGCTTGCTCGATTGCGATCCGAGCGACTGCCTTATGGTGGGCAACGACGTGGAGGAAGACATGATTGCCCGTACAATAGGCATGCACGTATATCTTCTCCCCAAATGCCTCATAAACAGAAAAAATAAGGACATTTCGCAATATCCGCACGGCGATTTCGACGAACTTTTGCGATTCGCGGAAAACTTTTAAGCGGATCGTCTCAAAACTAAGTATATAGTTTGACCTCGGACATAACATTTGAAAACCGGCTTGTCGACATTAGTTAAAAAATAATTCGTATCCAAACAGAAAACAATAATTCAAATAAAAGTTACCTGACATGCTATTGTTTTACATTCCGAGTTTTTTATTGCGTTTTTGGACCGTTAAACTGCCTTTTGTGCGTTCACATCGTTTTCTTCTCCTCCGTACGGAGCATATATCGCGGTCTTGCGCGCTATGCGCATTGGCAAAGCAGGTCTTGTAAGAAGATGATAATATATGATAAACAGCACAATATCTATGATGATATTCAATATCCAACTTATAGGGTAAGACAAATAAAGTATAGTCGTCGTATGGATTTTCTTGCAAATCGTATACACCCATATGATACGGAATACGCACACGCACAGGAAGGACGGGATCATAGGCACTATGGGTCTGTTCATGCCTCTGAGGCAACCGACGATGACTTCAACGACGCCGCATACGAAATATATGGGCAAGATTATTGTCATTCGATCGATGGCATATTTCACAACAAGCGGATCTTTTGGCGAGTAGAGCGTAGCCAGAGGTTTGCCGAAAATCAACAAGAACCCTCCCAAAACGAGGCTGATGACAATCGTGATCAACGTGCACTCCATGAGGATCGTCTTAATGCGCGAATATTTTTTCGCGCCGTAATTTTGCCCCGCAAACGTCGTGGCGGCGTTGGCGACGGCGTTCATAGACGTGTATACATAACCTTCGAGATTCGCGCCCGTGGAATTGCCAGCCATCACTTGATACCCGAATTGATTTATGCTGGATTGTATGAGCACGTTCGCGATCGAAAAGAAGGAACTGAGTATCCCGGACGGCAACCCCACTTTGGCAATATCTACAATCTCACGTTTTGTGATGCGCAGCTTTTTCAGATGAAGTTTGCAATAATCCTTTTCAAGCATAAGAGTGATGACGACAAGGATCATGGAAATATATTGCGACACTATAGTAGCGATGGCTACTCCTTTTACGTCCAATCCGGCATATATGACAAACAACAGATTCAATCCGACGTTTAGAAGCCCCGCTGTCGCAAGATATATCAACGGCCTCTTTGTATCCCCTTTCGCGCGCAAGATTGCGGCCCCGAAATTGTAAACGATGTTTGCCGGAGCGCCTATAAAATATATCGTAAGATAGTCCGTCGCCTTATCCAGCACGGCTGGATCCGTCTTCATCCATACGAGAAAATATTTTGCGCACAATGCGCCGACCAGCGCAACAACTGCGCCGCAAATGACGGACAAAAGTATCGAAGTGTGCAACGTGCGTTGCGCTCTGTCCATATCCTTTGAACCTATGGAATGCGCCATAACGACGTTGGCGCCTACGGATAGGCCAATTGAAACGTTGATGATGAGATTTATGAGCGCGTTGTTGGAACTCACCGCCGCAAGAGACTCCGAAGCCGTGGCGGAATATCTGCCTATCACCACCAGGTCCGCCGCGTTGAACAACAATTGCAATATGCCGGAAAGCGCAAGCGGCAACGAAAAAGCTATCATCTTGCCCAAAAGCGGACCTTCCGTCATATTTATGGATTTTTTCAAAGCATGCATAGTCATATCAACTCTTCATATTGTTTTAATATTTTTTGTCGAAAAAAGCAACTGCTTTCCCCTACTTATTTTAATTTATATAAAAATTTATATGCGATAAAGTTCAGTTGACTCTCGCTCGGAAAATTTAAAATAAAATGTGTTGACATATACCCTACAGGGGTATATAATCATAACGGTTAAAAAATATCCGAAGCTAAACTAAAGGAGACAAATATGAAAGATTGCAAAACATGTTGCGATTTTCGCCAAAAAATACGTTCCGAGGAGGAGCGTAAGCCGTTGATATCCAGGATAAATCGAATAGCGGGACAACTTCAAGGTGTAAAAAATATGATTTTGGAGGACAGATATTGCGACGATATACTCATTCAACTGAGCGCAATAGACAAATCGGTCAAGGGGCTTGCAAACTTGCTTCTTTCCACGCATATGCACTCCTGCCTTGTGGAAAAAATAAATAACGGCGAATTGGAAATAATTGACGAGATAGTGGATTTGTTCAAGAGGTTTCAATGATAAAGACCAAATTTAATGTGGAGGGCATGACCTGTGCCGCCTGTCAGGCGCACGTGCAGTCCGCAGTCGAAAAGTTGAACGGCGTCGTCGGCGTAAACGTCAATCTGCTTCAAAACACCATGTACGTGGACTACGACCCTACGCTCATAAACGCGGACGACATCTCGCGCGCAGTGGAAAAGTCAGGTTATCGCGCATATCCCGAAAAAGACGCCGCAAAACCCCATATTCAAAAAAAATCAACCGATCTTGCAAAACTTATAGCAAGTATAATTTTGTTGCTCGCGTTGATGTATTTTTCAATGGGCAACATGATGTGGGGCTTCCCCGCCCCGGCCTTCGCGGATCATGAGAAAAACCCGATCGGTTTTGCGCTGTTACAACTTATTTTGGTGGCGCCGATAATCATAATTTACGGCAATTATTTCATATCCGGCTTCAAAAAGCTCTTCCGGGGCAAGCCTAATATGGATTCGCTTATTGCGATTGGCGCGAGCGCGTCAATCATATACGGAATATTCGCACTGTTTATGATGTCATATGCGCAATCGCAAATAGTCGGCGGCGACCTCAAATGGCAATCGGCCTTGGAGACATATCGCCACAGCCTCTACTTCGAATCCGCCGGTATGATATTGACGTTGGTAAGTCTGGGCAAGTACCTCGAAGGTCTTTCAAAAAAGAAGACTACCGCCGCGATAACCAAACTTATGGATATGGCCCCCAAACGCGCAGTCGTGGTCAGAGACGGCAAAGAACTGGAAATCGCCGCCGAAGAGGTGAGCGTCGGAGACACGCTCATAGTCAAAAACGGCGAAAGAGTCCCCGTTGACGGCATAGTTATTGAAGGCTCGGCCTCGATCGATCAATCGAACATCACCGGCGAGTCGATGCCGCAACAAAAACAAATCGGAGACGAAGTGTTTTCATCAACGGTCGTGACTGCCGGGTACTTCAAAATGCGTGCGAATAAGGTGGGAGAGGACACATCGATAGCGGCTATAATCAAACTTGTGGACGAAGCAAGCAATTCAAAAGCTCCCATTTCCAAGCTGGCCGACAAAATATCCGGAGTTTTCGTACCCGTTATATTGGCTATCGCTTTAATTACTCTGGTCGCCAATTGGATCGCAAGTTCCGATTTCGAATTGGCGCTCAACTTCGCTATCACTGTGGTCGTGATCGCCTGCCCCTGCGCCCTCGGGCTCGCCACACCCGTAGCCATCATGGCAGGCACCGGTAAGGGAGCGCAAAACGGTCTGCTGATAAAAAACGCCGAGATCCTCGAAAAGGCACACCTTATACGCACGGTCGTACTTGACAAGACAGGGACCGTCACACAAGGAAAACCGAGCGTCGTGGATTTCGACGGAACAAAAAACGTTATGGATGAAATTTATTCCCTCGAAAGCATGTCCGAACACCCGTTGGCGCACGCTATTTGCCAATACGCGGCAGAGCGAGGAGCCGTAGCGAAAGAGGTCAAAGAATTCCGTTCGCTCGAAGGGACGGGTATTCAGGGCAAAATAAACGGCATCCTTTACGGCATAGGCAACCTTCGCTTCGCAAACGATGAAGAACTGCCGGTTTTGACCGAACGCTTTCGAAAATTCGCAAAAGAAGGCAAGACCCCCATCGCAGTATATAAAGACGGCGCAGTCGTCGCTGTGCTCGCCCTCAAAGACGAAGTAAAACAAAACTCGGCGGCAGCCGTTGCGGAACTCGTAAAGCGCGGAATAAAAGTGGTCATGTTGACGGGCGACAATAAAGCAACCGCCGAAGCGATCGCAAAGGAAGTCGGAGTGAGCGAAGTCATTGCGGAAGTGTATCCGAGCGACAAGCAACAAGTGATAAATAGTCTGAAAACAGACGAAAAACATCTTGTAGCAATGGTCGGCGACGGCGTAAACGACGCACCCGCTCTCGCCGCGGCGGATATCGGAATCGCCATCGGAGGCGGCAGCGATGTGGCAATGGAAACGAGCGACATCGTGCTTTTGAGAAATGATCTTATGGACGTACTCAATGTCATCGGGTTGAGCAAACGTGTGCTTAGGACAATAAAATTAGGGCTGTTTTGGGCGTTTTTCTACAACTTTGTTTGTGTGGTCTTCGCAACCGGCGCTTTCTACTATCTCAACGAAAAATTGCGCATAAATCCTATGATAGGAGCACTTGCTATGAGCATATCCAGCGTATCCGTAGTGCTTAACGCGCTGACTATAAATCTGTTTAAGGTGAAAAAAGCGCCGCAAAATACGCAAAATGATGGCGGAGACGCTCAAATCACGGGAACAACCGAGCAGGCTTTTTCTAACGTAACTACCGACCAACCCGACGACAAACATGCCGACACAATCGACGTTTTGCAAACCATAACGCTTAAAGTGAAAGGAATGATGTGCGCGCACTGCGAGGCGCGAGTCGCCAAAGCATGTCTTGAAAACGAACACGTACTCGACGCTGTCGCAAATCACGAAACAGGTACGGTGACGCTGAAAACGGACGGAGACGTCGATATCGAAAAAATAAAAACCGACATAAAAAACGTCGGATATGAGGTGATAAAATGAAAAGAATTATATTGCAAGTGGACGGCATGATGTGCGGCATGTGCGAGGCGCATGTCAATGACGCGATACGCAAAGCGGCGAATGTCAAAAAGGTCGTATCATCGCATACAAAAGGGACATCAGAAGTCATATGCGAGGATGAAATAGACGCAAATATTTTCAAAACCGCAATTGAAAACGACGGATACAAAGTATCTTCCTACAGTGAAGAACCTTACACAAAAAGAGGGATCTTCGCCAAGTTGTCCGCAAAATGACGCTCTTTGTTGACGTCGACCGGATCATGAGGCTATAATGTCGATAGGTGCATTATGAATAAAATTACGGTAAAAGCAAAGAAACTCAACCCAAAAGCGGTTATGCCGCGTTATGGCACGGATTTTGCCGCCGGAGCAGACATTTATGCATGTCTTGACGGGGGCAGCATAACAATTGCGCCGTCCCAAACAGTTTTTATACATACCGGGATCGCTTTGGAAATTCCAACGGGACTTGTGGGCCTTGTGTATGCGAGAAGCGGTCTTGCCTCAAAACGCGGCCTAGCGCCGGCAAACAAAGTCGGCGTCGTAGACAGCGACTATCGCGGCGAAATCATAGTATCAATGCACAATCATTCGGACAAGCCGCAAACGATCGAAAACGGCGAGCGCGTTGCGCAAATCGTCTTTGCGCCTTATTATTTTGCAAACTTCGAGGAGTGTGACGATTTGTCGTCCACCGATCGCGGCGTGGGCGGCTTCGGCTCCACCGGCAAGAAATGAACGCCCCACTATCATCAAGCGTTATGCTATTGATTGGATAGACCAAAAAGTGCATTAAAAATTTACGATAAG
>CANREO010000054.1 GCA_947629635.1 uncultured Clostridia bacterium | reverse complement strand
TAATGCGGCTGAAGGCGCGAGATCTATATGGTCTTGAAGGCTTTGGAGATAAAAAAATCGGCAATCTAATCAATGCAATTGAAAAATCAAAGCATACGACGACGGACAGATTTATATTTGCATTGGGCATAGACGGCATTGGAAAAAAGACGGCGAAAGATCTTGTGAAGCGCTTTGGGACCCTCGAATCGCTTATGACAGCGTCCGTGGAGTCGCTTGCCGAAGTGGACGGCATAGGGGAAATTCTCGCAAAAAATATTTATGATTATTTTCATAACGACCAAAACGTCGAATACGTAAGAGAGTTGCTTGACAGCGGAATAATATTCGAAAAATCCGAGACGCCAAAAGGCATATTTTCGGGCAAAAGAATAGTGCTAACAGGTTCGCTTCCGACATACAAACGCGGCGAGGCTACTGCGCTTATAGAGGAAAACGGAGGCGAGGTCGCTTCGTCCGTGTCAAAAACCGTCGATATGGTCTTGGCAGGCGAAGACGCCGGATCGAAATTGGAAAAAGCGATGAAAATGGGCATAAAAATAATCGACGAAGAGCAATTTAAGGAGATGTTGGGCATAAAAGCCAATTGAGAAAACAGCGTGAAATGCATGGGCGCGGCTTGACCGCGCTCATATTTTTTTACGCAATTCGGTCAAACAGTTGTTTTGGCAAAATATATGTGTTATAATATCTAAAATATTTAAACGAGCGTGCGCGTATGTATAGTATGACAGGCTACGGCAAGGGCGTTTCCGTCACAGACGGCGGAACGGTCACCGTGGAAATCAAGACAGTAAATCACAGATATCTGGATTATGGCATCAAACTGCCTAAAAACTTTCTTTTTCTCGAGGACGGCATAAAAAAACTCATTGGCGCGTCAATATCTCGCGGTCACGTCGATATGTATCTGACATACGAGCAAAAAACAGTCGACAAAAACGAAATCTCGATAGATCGCGAATTTGCGAATGCCTATGTCAAAGAGGCAAAGGCGCTGGCAAAAGAACTCGGTTGCAAACAGGTCGCGGATGCAATGATCCTGAAGTTGCCCGAATTCGCCGTATCTCGCAAGCAAGTTCTGCCTGACGACGATGTGCTCAGAACTATGACGATGGAGGCGTTGCGCGAGGCGTTGGACGGGCTTAAAACCATGAGACAAAACGAAGGCAGAGCGCTTATGACGGATATTGGTGCTAAACTCGACAACATAGCGGCGTCTCTCGAGGAGATTAAGAAGCTTGCGCCTACAGTGTCGCAAAACTACAGAAAAGCTCTTAATGCGCGCATCGCCGAAGTGCTGGAGCCGGGTAAAGCAGATGAACAAAGGCTTGCAACCGAAGTAGCTTTGTATGCCGATCACTGCTGCATAGACGAGGAGATCACCAGGCTTTCCACTCATATCGAAACGATGCGTAAGCTTATTGAGCAAGACGAGCCGATTGGCAGAAAAACAGAATTTTTGGTGCAGGAATTCAACCGCGAAGCAAACACTATCGGCTCCAAGGCAAACGACCTTGACATCACAAATCACGTGCTTGCTATCAAAAACGAGATCGAAAAAATCCGCGAGCAGGCGGCGAATGTAGAATGATTTTCTGCGGAGGATGACATGGGCAAAGGCATGTTGATCGTAATATCAGGTTTCAGCGGCGTCGGCAAAGGAACTGTAATCAAACAAGTATTGGACAGTTTGCCGAGTCTCTATTTTTCCGTTTCATGCACAACAAGAGCGCCGAGATTCGGCGAAGAGAACGGCGTAAATTATTATTTTATTACAGAAGAAGAATTTGAAAGACGCATAGCGCGCGACGAATTCGCGGAGCATACGCGCACCTTTACAAACTGCTACGGCACGCTCAAAAGCGAGATAGACAAACCTCTTTCGCACGGCTTGGACGTATTGTTGGAGTTGAATGTAGTAGGCGCCGACAGTATAAAAAAGTTGTATCCGGATTGCGTGTCCATTTTCATAGCGCCTCCGTCTATGGGAGCGCTCAGGGCACGGCTCGAGGGAAGGGGCACCGAGACTCCCGAAGAGATAGCAAGACGGCTCAAAGAGATCGCCTTGGAAAGCGGCGAGATAGAAAAATACGACTATATTGTCACAAACAGCATCGCTCGCACGTGTGCGGACGAGGTAGTGAATATCATAAGATGCGAGCACATGAAAGTTGCTCGCAACGATTTGAAAAATAAATTTTCTTTGGAGGAATAAAACTATGATGATCGACCCCCCGATTGACAAGCTTATAAAAAGGGCGGAATGCAGATATGCTTTGACCTGCGCCGTTGCAAAACGCACCAGAGAACTTGTCACAAGCGATAGCAACTATCTCGCCGAAAGCGGCGAAAAACCTATTACGCTTGCCTGCAAAGAGATATATGATGGCAAGATAAGGATAGTGCACGATTGATATGTTGTACGGCAAAAATGTGGTTTTGGGAGTCAGCGGAGGCATAGCATGTTATAAGGCATGCGAAGTTGTGTCCGCTTTGAAAAAGTTGGGAGCGCATGTGGATGTCGTCATGACGGAACATGCCCTCAATTTTGTCACGCCGCTGACATTTCAGACCTTGGCCAAATCCGCGGTCGTTCTGGACGCGTTCAAACCCGTCGAAGAATATGACATAAATCACATATCGCTGGCTAAAAAGGCAGACATAATGGTTATTGCGCCGGCTACCGCCAATGTGATAGCCAAGTTTGCAAGAGGCATTGCCGACGATATGCTCTCAACTACGTATCTTGCATGCAACGCTCCCAAACTGATATGCCCGGCAATGAATTGCAATATGTACGAAGATGAAGCGACGGTCGAAAATATGCGGATATTGCGTTCTCGCGGCGTAAATTTTTGCGACGCAGAAGTCGGCAGACTTGCCTGCGGAGACGTCGGAAAAGGACGTATGGCGGAACCTTCCGAGATCGTAGCGCGTATTGCGGAGTTGCTTACGCCGAGTCAGATCCTGCACGGCAAAAGAGTGTTGATCACCGCCGGTGGAACGGAAGAAAATATCGACGGCGTACGCGTCATTTCAAACCGCTCATCGGGCAAAATGGGCGTCGCTCTCGCAACGGCATGCGCAGACAGGGGCGCAAGCGTGATTTTTGTGCACGGGAATATGACCGAAAAGTGTCCCGTCTGCCTTGAAAAAGAGATAAAGACGCTTACAACGGCCGAGATGCTTAAGGCATGTGAGAGAGAGTTCGAGCATTGCGATATTGCTATTATGGCAGCAGCGCCCGCCGATTATAGACCGAAGAATATCGCAAAAAATAAGTTGAAAGGCGAAGAGATCACTCTGGAACTTGTCAAAAATCCCGATATAGCCGCAACGTTGGGCGCGAAGAAAGGCGATAGAAAACTCGTTGTATTTGCCGCAGAGACCGAAAACCTTATACAAAACGCGGTCGACAAACTTAAACGCAAAAATGCCGATATGGTTGTTGCTAACGATGTTTCGAAAGAGGGCGTAGGTTTTAATTCGGATAAAAACGCGGCGACGCTTATCATATCCGACGGAAGCCGCTTCGAAAGCGGACTCGTAAGCAAGCGCGAACTTGCGGAAATGATCGTCGACAAGGTGTTGGCCCTATGATCTTGCAGGTTGTCGTCGACATATCTCACAGCGATGTGGATCGCGCCTTCGATTATTTGGGCGAGGACGTGCCGATAGGCAGTCGCGTGTCCGTGGAATTCGGAAAAAAACGTTTGATCGGCTTTGTTATCGGTAAAAAACAATTTTCCGAGTTTTCACAATTGAAAGAGGCAATATATTTGGATACCCCCATAAGCTCCGAGCAGTTGGAGCTTATGTACTTTTTACGAAAAGCGTATAATTTGCGCTATATAGACATACTAAGGCTGTTTGTGCCCGCAAAACTCAGAGATGAACGCGATCCGGAATATACTCGTATTTTTTTAAACGCGGATCCGTCCGCTCCGCTTGAAGATCTTCTTGAAAAAGTCGGACAACGCGCGGAAAAACAGGCTGAAGCGCTTAAATATCTTGCAGCCAACAGCGGACAGTATTTGAGCGTGATGAACGCAAAATTCGGCGTCGCCGCCGTAAATGCGCTGCGTCAAAAAGGCGTAGTGGTCGAAAGCGCCGTACATGACAGACAGACACCTCTCAATACCCTGAAAAAGCAGGATAAACGAGTCGAACTAAATGCCGATCAACGGACGGCAGTCGAAAAAATAGTAAACGGAAAAGGCGTATTTTTGTTGCACGGAGTTACGGGTTCGGGAAAGACCGAAGTTTACGAGTGCGTGATAGAGCGAATGCTATCCTTGGGCAAAACCGCCATCATGCTCGTTCCCGAAATATCCCTCACGCCTCAAGTTCTGGGACTTTTCAGAGCAAGATTCGGCGACAGTGTGGCCATACTTCACAGTGGGCTCAATGCAAGCGAAAGATATGATGAATGGAAACGTCTCAAGAGCGGCGAAGCGAAGATCGCCATAGGCGCAAGATCGGCAATATTTGCGCCCCTGGAAAATATTGGCGCAATAATAATCGACGAGGAACACGACGCAAGTTATTTGAGCGAATCGAATCCTCGATACGACACGAAGAGCGTAGCAAAATTCCGCGCTCACTTGAACGGAGCCGCGCTTGTGCTCGGATCTGCGACGCCCGATATGGAGAGTTATTTGAAAGCAAGCGAGGGAGAATATACGCTTCTGACACTGCCAAATCGAATATCGAAATACTCTTTGCCCGAAATGGAAGTTGTGGATATGGTGCAGGAATTTCGATCGGGCAACCGCTCAATGTTTTCGCTGACGCTTAAAGAGGCTATCGAAGAGACTCTTTGCAGAGGGGAGCAAGCGATGCTATTTCTTAACAGGCGAGGGTTTGCGTCGTTTATACGTTGTAAAGAATGCGGATATATCGCCAAATGCGAAGATTGTGACATATCTTTGACATATCACAAGGAGGACAACGAGCTAAAGTGTCACTATTGCGGCAAAAGATATCATGCGATAACAAAGTGTCCAAATTGCGGTAGCACAGAGATAAGACAGGGCAAAGTGGGCACTGAGCGTGTTGTCGAGGAGTTGAAAAAGCTTTGTCCCAATGCAAAAATTTTGCGCATGGACAATGATACAACGCAAAGTAAGGACGCATATTTCAAAATTCTTTCCTCTTTTTCCGCGCACGAAGCGGACATCCTTGTCGGAACGCAAATGATCGCAAAGGGACATGATTTTCCCAATGTTACGCTTGTGGGGATATTGGAGGCAGACGCAGCGCTTTACTTCAGCGATTATCGCTCCTCCGAGCGTACCTTTCAGCTTATTACACAGGTCGCAGGACGCGCCGGTCGCGCGGATAAAAAAGGCAGAGTGATTTTGCAAACTTACGCGCCGAGACATTATGTGTTCAGATTCGGACGTACATACGACTATCTTGGCTTTTGGAAGAAAGAAATAAATACGCGCATGGTCACAAAGTTTCCTCCGTACACGAAAATCGTGCGTATGCTTTTTACATCCGAAGACGAGCAGGACGTAGTTGACGCGACCAAAAGCGCTTATAGAGAGGTCTCGGAACTAGAACGCAAATGCGGTAAATTCGTATATTTGGGAGCGGCAAGATCGCCCGTGACCAAAATGAACGGACTTATAAGATATCAGGTGATGATGCGCGTCGTTCCCGAGCAATATGCCGCGTTGATCGGCGATATATATGCCATTGCCGACGGCAATCGTCCAAAGAAGGGAAGCGTATTTGTAGAGGTAAATCCGCAAAGTCTCATATGATGCATCGGTAAAATATCGGCTCAAAACATTGCTTAGACAAAATACAAATTTAAAGATGCGTAGCGCTCTGCTTAAACCCGTGAGCGTCGCGTTTGAAGGTATGATATGGCGATAAGATTTATTGTAACAGCCCCCGACCCAATACTCACTAAAAAGTGCAGGCCGGTGGAAAATTTTGACGAGAGGCTGTGGACGCTCCTCGATGATTTGAAAGATACCGTCGAAGCGGCAAACGGCGCAGGTTTGGCAGCGCCGCAAGTCGCAGTGCTCAAACGCGTGTGCGTCGTCGACACCGACGACGGTTTTTACGAGCTTGTCAATCCCGTATTGAAATCGGCGTCGGGAGAACAACGCGGCGTCGAAGGCTGTTTGTCTGTACCGAAAAAATACGGCACCGTCACACGTCCGATGAAGATTACCGTCGTCGCATGCGACAGGTACGGGAAAAGTCATAAATATAAGGTCGAGGGCTTTACCGCAAGAGCATTTTTGCATGAGATGGACCACCTGGACGGCATAGTTTATACCACGATCGCAGAGGATTTGGAGGATGAAAAAGACTGATGAAGATCGTTTTTATGGGCACTCCCGATTTTTCGGCCATCGTGCTTGAAAAACTTAATGCTTCTTACTCTGTTGCAGCGGCGGTCACAGGCCCCGATAAGCCCGTTGGCAGAGGACATAAACTTGCCGCT
>CANREO010000053.1 GCA_947629635.1 uncultured Clostridia bacterium | reverse complement strand
AGCTTCGTCCACGAGGTCTATGGCCGTGTCCGGGAGGAAGCGGTCGTTGATATAGCGATCCGAAAGCGTCGCCGCCGTCACCAGTGCGCGATCGTGTATGCGTACACCGTGGAAAATCTCGTAACGCTCTTTGAGGCCGCGCAGTATGGCGATAGTGTCCTCGACCGAAGGTTGATCCACAAGCACCGGCTGGAATCTGCGCTCCAAAGCGGCGTCCTTTTCGACGTATTTTCTGTATTCGTCCAACGTAGTAGCGCCTATGCAGTGCAGTTCGCCTCTTGCAAGCATGGGTTTAAGCAAATTGCCCGCGTCCATGCTGCCCTCCGTCTTGCCAGCGCCGACTATAGTATGCAACTCATCAATAAACAGCAAAGTTCTGCCGTCTTGCTTTTTTATTTCGTTCAAAACAGCCTTAAGCCTTTCTTCAAACTCTCCTCTGTATTTAGCGCCGGCGATCAATGCGCCCATGTCGAGAGCAAATATATGTTTGTCTTTCAGCCCCTCGGGCACGTCTCCGCTGACTATGCGCTGGGCAAGTCCCTCGGCAATGGCAGTTTTGCCCACGCCGGGTTCGCCTATCAGCACAGGATTGTTTTTGGTTTTGCGCGAAAGTATGCGTATTACGTTTCTTATTTCGTCGTCTCTGCCAATCACGGGGTCAAGTTTTCCGGACGCGGCTCGGTCCACGAGGTCGTAGCCGTACTTGCCCAAAGCGTCGTAACTATCCTCTGGGCTGTCGCTTGTCACCCTGGCGTTTTTGATGGAGGACAATGCCTGCAGATACGCCTTTTTCGTAAGTCCCAATTTTGCAAAAACCGCTTTCAGAGCTTGCGACGGGGACTCGAGTATAGCAAGGAAAATATGTTCTACGCTTACGTAATCGTCGCCGTCTTTAGCCGACTGTTTTTCCGCGGCGGAAAGTATGAGAGCAAGTTCGTTTGAAATGTATGCGTTTGGACTTCCGCTGCCAGTGACGGTAGAAAAATTTCCTATTATTCTGTCGATTTCGCGTTTCATCTGCGTTGCGTCCGCAGAGCACTTGGTCACAAGTTTGGGGATAAGCCCGTCATCGTCGTTTAGAAGAGCATATGCGACATGTTCGGGCATGATTTGTTGCTGATGTCTTTCAAGCGCCAACGTCTGCGCGTCGTTTAGCGCGGACAGCGCTTTTTTCGTATATTTTTCGGCGTCCATAAGAACCTCCTTCATGCTTGGCAATCACACGCTTAGATTGTTAGCACTCTTATTCATTGACTGCTAAAATTATAACACGTAATATAGACTTGTCAATATATTTTGTCCAAATTTATAAAAATTTTATTTGCAAATTTAATAAGAGTTGTATCAATATACTATCAAAACGTCCGCAACGATTGTTCGGCGGACGTCGGTAGAAATTGTATATCGCATAAAACGTGGTTTAAAGGCGCGGTTTTATTGATTAAGTTGTTTTTTGACAAAAATAGAATTATCGGCAAATATTGCCGTATAGCCGTAAAACTCTTCGTATGTGTGTTTTCCGGGGTTGTCTATGCAATGCAATGCCGTGTTCAGTATGCCTCCCGAAATGAAGTTTGAGATAACGGAAAGGGGAACTTTTATTTCATATGTATCCCTGAATTTGGACAGTTGATATCTGACGGATTGGGCAATTGAATCCTCTATGGTGCTTATAAGTTTGTTGTTGCGATTGCAGCGTATGATGTTCAGTATATGTTTGTGATTGCTGAAGAAGAAGTCTACCGCCATTTGAAGCAGCGATCGCACGGCTTCTTTCGGGGTGCGCATACGTCCTGTGACTTTTGTAAATTGGGCGTAAAGCTCGTCCTTTAGTTCTTCAAGAGCGAAAGCTAACAAGTGATACTTGTCTTCAAAGTGCGCGTAAAAGGTAGCGCGGTTGACCATCGCTTTGTCGCATAAGTCGATTACGCTTATCTTTTCGATGGATTGTACTTCCATCATCTCTATGAGTGTGTTGCTCAAAAGCTTTCTGGTGCGAACAACGCGCAGATCTTCCTTGTCAGACATAAAGCCTCCTAAATATACATCTGTATACATTATTGCATGCCGATATATTTTTGTCAATATATGTATGCAAGGGTAATAATTAGAATTATTAAATTAATTTTATTTATATCGAAATTTGCAAAAATCAGTTGACATTTGCATAATTTGAATGTAAATACATTATCGAAAGCATTAATGCGCGCGTGCGCATTTATTCTATAAGGTGATTATGGCTAGAGATATCTCCGTACCGAAAGCAAAAGGTGGGCTCAGAAAGCTCGCTTCCTGTGTGGGGCAGTACAAAGCGGCGTCAATATGGACATCCGTGCTTGTAGCGCTCGAAGTGCTTTTTGAGGTGTTTATCCCCATTATTATGGCTCAAATCGTCGACGTGGGCATGGCCGAGGTCAAACGGAATTTGTTTTCAGTTTGCGCCTCGGAAACTTAAACGCCGCTATTTTCAAGTTGAACAACAGGATAGAATTTATAGTTACGTGCGGCGCGCTTATGATAGGCATGGCACTCATATCATTGTTGTGCGGCGCGTTAAGCGGCAAATTGGCGGCGACGGCATCCACGGGTTTTGCAAGCAATCTGAGGCAAAAACTCTTTTATAAAGTTGAAAATTTCAGTTTTGCAAATCTGGACAGATTCAACACCGCAAGCCTCGTCACCAGGCTGACGACGGACGTCACAAATATTCAACAGTCATACATGATGATCATCCGTATGCTCGTCCGAGCGCCGTTTATGTTGATTATGGCGTTGTGCATGGCTATTTCGATAAGTCCGAAACTCAGTATAATATTTGCCGTTACGCTTCCTCTGCTTGTCGTAGGATTGCTTGTCGGCGTAAGGCTTGCTTTCCCGAGATTCGAAAAGATGCTTCACAAATACGACGACATGAATGAATCTACTCAAGAGAATCTCATTGGTATTCGCGCCGTAAAAGCGTTTGTAAGAGAAGACAATGAGATAAAAAAGTTTAAGAGCGTCAGCGAGACGGTGCAAAAGTTGCAATTCAGCGCCGAAAAAATCATTGTGTTTGCCTTCCCGTTTATGCAGCTTTTGGTGTATGCGTGCATAGTTTGCATCATCTTTTTCGGTGGCAGAGATATAATCAACAGCGTAAACGGCAAGCTCCCAGGAGGCATGGATCTAGGCGATCTTACCGCATTTTTGAGCTATGTCATGCAGATATTGATGTCTCTTATGATGGTGGCCATGACGTTTATGATGATCGTCATTTCCCGTGCGTCTCTCGATCGCGTCGTGCAGGTATTGGATGAGGATATCGACATCAAAGACAGGGAGGACGCAGAAGATATATATCCCAAAGACGGAAGCATCGATTTCGACAACGTTGATTTTTCATACAGCAAGAGCCCCGATGTGTTAAATCTCGAAAATATAGATTTGCATATCAAGAGCGGCGAGACCGTAGGTATTATAGGCGGCACGGGTTCCGCAAAGACGACCCTTGTGCAACTCATTCCGAGGCTTTACGACGTATTTGATGGCAGCGTAAAGGTCGGAGGCGTGGATGTAAGAGATTATAAGATCGAAAATCTGCGCGGCGCGATAGGCATGGTGCTTCAAAAAAATGTGCTTTTCTCGGGCACTATAAGACAAAATTTGCTGTGGGGCAATAAGGACGCCACGCAGGAGGAAATAGAACATGCGGCAAAGGCGGCGCAAGCGCACGACTTCATTATGTCTTTCCCAAACGGCTATGAAACCGACTTGAGTCAGGGCGGCGTAAACGTATCCGGCGGTCAAAAGCAACGGCTGTGCATCGCGCGCGCATTGCTTAAGCATCCCAAAATAATGATACTGGACGACTCCACCAGCGCGGTCGATACCGCCACGGACGCGTCTATACGCTCCGGATTGAAGCAAGAGTTCGGCGACACCACGGTGCTTATCATCGCTCAGCGCATTTCTTCGGTGCAGGATGCCGACAGAATAATTGTTATGAACGACGGCAAGATAGACGCGGTGGGCACTCACGAGCAGCTGCTTGAAAGCAACGAGATATACAGAGACGTATATCTTTCGCAGCAGAAAGGAAGCGCGGACGAGGAGGTGCAAAATGGCTAGACATCCAATGGCTGACAAACGGTTTAAGGCTAAGAGCCCCACTGCGACCTTCAAGCGCATTTTGAGCTATCTTGGCGACTATAAGCCGCAACTTTTCGTATCGGTATTTTGTATAATCGCAAATGTGCTTTGCAATATAGGCGGCACGTTTATGATCTCTATCATCACAAACAATTTCATTTTGCCGCTTTCGGGCTACAATCCAGAAAAATATCCCGTAGAACTTGCGCAGCTCGGTTCTCTTTCGGGGTGGAGCGCTTTCGGCGCGATCATAGGAGTTATGGCGGCAATATATGTCGTAGGCGCGTTGCTGCATTATTTGTATAATATTCTCATAGTGCGCATCACTTCGAAGATTTTGCAAGACGTGCGAAACGAGATGTTCGAAAGGCTTCAGAGTTTGCCGATACGATATTTCGACAGCAATACGCACGGCGATATAATGAGCCTGTTTACAAACGATACGGACACTTTGCGCGAATTGCTTTCAAACGGTTTGCCCAATATAATCACAAACGTTTTGACGGTCGTAGGCATGTTTATAATGATGATGGTGCTTTCGCCGTTACTGACGCTTGTGTCGGTCGCTATCCTCGTCGTGATGTTGTTTATAGGCAAATATATAGGTGGAAAGAGCGGCAAGCATTTCGTGCGTCAACAGCGCAAAATAGGCGAAATAAACGGATATATAGAGGAGCATATCGACGGCTTAAAGGTCGTCAAAGTGTTCTGCCATGAGGACGCCGAAAAAGAGGGCTTCGACAAGCACAACGAAGAGCTCAAGTTTGCGTCGCGCAAGGCGCACACCTACGCGAACGTGCTTATGCCCATCATGGGCAATCTGTCCTATGTGTCTTACGCGGCTACTGCTATCGTTGGCACAATCTTTTCTATAAGGGGCATTTTCGGAATGAATTGGGGCAATTTGGTCAGCTTCATGCAGTTTTCCAGGCAATTTTCCAATCCTATCGCCCAAATGGCTCAACAGATGAACGGTATCCTTATGGCACTTGCCGGAGCGGAACGTATCTTCGAACTTCTTGACGAGAAGCCGGAAGATGACGAGGGCTATGTTACGCTTGTCAACGCCACGGAGGACGAGGACGGCAATATTGTCGAGACAGACCGATATACGGGCGTTTGGGCATGGAAGCACTTCCACAAAGCGGACGGCACTACCACGTACGTCAAGTGGACGGGCGAAGTGGAATTTGAGGACGTTTCATTTGGTTACGTGCCCGAAAAGACGGTGCTTAAACATGTCACTATGACGGCTTATCCCGGGCAGAAAGTGGCGCTTGTGGGTTCGACGGGAGCAGGTAAGACTACAATAACCAACCTCATCAACCGTTTTTACGATATTACGGACGGCAAGATTCGTTACGACAATATCAATATAAACAAAATCAAAAAGGCCGATTTAAGGCACAGCATGGCGATGGTCCTGCAAGATACGCATCTATTTACGGGGACTGTGGCCGACAATATTCGCTTCGGCAAACTCGACGCCACTGACGAAGAGGTCGAAGCGGCGGCAAAGCTTGCCAATGCGGATTATTTCATTCGTCACTTGCCCGACGGCTACAACACAATGCTGACGGGCGACGGTGAAAATCTTTCGCAGGGACAACGACAATTGCTCGCTATCGCAAGGGCTGCCATAGCCAATCCCCCCGTGCTCATTTTGGACGAAGCGACATCATCTATTGATACGCGCACCGAAAAACTTATCGAAAAGGGCATGGATCGCCTTATGCAAGGCAGGACGGTGTTTGTGATCGCGCATCGCCTCTCCACCGTGAGAAATGCGGATATGATATTGGTGCTCGAACACGGAGAGATAATCGAACGCGGTAATCATGACGAACTTATCGCCAAGAGAGGCAAATACTATCAGCTCTATACCGGCGCATTCGAGTTGGAGTGATTTATATCGGTTGAGCGGCGGATAAAATCCGCCGCTTTTATTTTGCCGTATCCGGAATAAAGTTATTTACAATTTTATTGTATTAAAATATTACATATAAAAACTAACAATTTGCCTATATGTCGCTTCGATGGCGCCGGCAATGTCCCAAACGGCGTTTGCATTTCGTAAATACATGTGTTGAAAAAAATCAAATTAACTATTAAAAATCAAATACACGTATTTTAATTAAATGTATAAAAAAGAGCGACGCCGCGCCGCTCTTCTTATTGAGATTTCATCAGTCGTTTATGACGCTGTATATGAATCTGTCAAATGCTGCTTGTCCCTCTTCGGTATTTTTGAATACTGCGGTTGTGTCGAGTATCTTTTCGCAGGCGGAGTTGATATATGCCGTAACGGCGTCGCCGGCTTTGCGTTCCGAACAAGATGTGCCGTAATCGACGG
>CANREO010000052.1 GCA_947629635.1 uncultured Clostridia bacterium | reverse complement strand
GCTGAACACGTATCTTGTTGATATCACTTATATGTCGTCTGCAAACAGTTATTGGGTAGTTATCGAAAACGGCACCGAAACTGTGGTCAATAAGATGGTTGCAAGTGACGAGGGCGCTGCCAGCATCACCATCACTCAGGATGCCGGACCGACCGTGACGATCACCTTCAACAACAATGATGATACGATCACCGTTGCCGCCGATGGGCAAGCATATGCCGGCACATATCATAGATACGGCACCGCAGGCACAATAGCCGACGGCGATCAGATCGTAGGCGTATGGACCAATGAATACGCCATGTATAGTTCGTTGACTTTCAACCAGGACGGAACCGTGACCGACGATTCGGGCCATCATGGAACTTACAGAAAGACGGGCGATAATACATATATGGCAGATTTCCCCGGTGATGAGGATATTACCATCACCATAAACGGCGGAAATTCTATGGATATCACCGGTTCGGATAACTATAGCGGCTACACATACACAAAGACAGTGGCTTGACGGTCGCACCTAAATTCAACAAAAAAAGAGGCTGCAAAGCCTCTTTTTTATACCCGAAAACAGAACAATATCAGCGCAACCACAGCCAAATCAACAATGCCACTACTCCGAATGCGACGAGGATGACAAGCAGGCGAGGCAGCATCGCCAAAAAACCCGCGCGCACTATGGCGCGCCGCTCCTTTTTGGTGAGGTCGCTTTTGGGACGCTCGCCTTTGGGAGGCCGCTTGGCGCGATTGAGATAGATCATACGGCGATATTTGGGCAACTCGTCGCCATTCATCGGCGCGACGACAACGCCCGTATCCCAATCGTCCTTTTTGCGCGTCCTGTCCTTTTTGTCTTTCTGTTCGTCCATAACTTCAGTATAATATGTTTGCCGCATATTTGCAAGCGTACACGCGTGCAAACGCTTGTATATATGCACATATGATGATAATTGTCGAATTTTGTTGACGGGTATGTGTGCTCGGTTGTATAATTTAAGCATGGGAAATTCGGATTTTAATATTCATAAATCAATATATGATTTTATGCACGATATGCACGTCAAAGATCTCGGATCCCTCGCCGTCGCGAAGGGCAATTTTAAGATGACCTTTGACAAGTTCTTTCGCGAAATAGACAAAATCGCCGCAGGACTGTATAAAATGGGCATCCGCAAGGGCGACGCCGTCATTGTCGCTCTGCCCAATATTCCGCAATGCCCCGTCATCGTGTACGCATTGGCAAGGCTGGGCGCAATAGGAGGCATGTTGCATCCGCTCACTTCGCCGTCGACTTTCGAGGAGACAGTGCTCAAACAAAAACCCAAAGCAGTGGTTTTGTCAGATATCAACCTCGCGAAATTCGGCAAGCTCTGCCACGGCGCAAAAAAGATCATCTGCCCGTTTGCCATGTACGCCTATCTGGGCATTCCGCACGGCAAGGACTATCCCGTTTTCGACGGCGACGGCGAGCAGGATATGTTTTATATGCAGTCGGGCGGCACGTCGGGTCACCCCAAGACTATCGTGCTCTCAGCGCGCGCCGTCAACGCTATGGCGGCCAACCTATTTAAGTTTTTGGACGACAGATTTTCTCAGCGCAACCGCATGCTCACCGTCATGCCTATGTTCCACGGCTTCGGCCTCTGCATCGGCGTGCACGCCGCGCTCAGCGCCAATATGGGCGTCGTGCTCATGCCGCGCTTCAAAGCCGATAAGGCCGTCAAACTTATCGCAAAATACCGTATAACCACCGTCCTCGCCGTGCCGAGAATGGTCAGCAAATTGTTGGCGGAGCCTTCATTCGCGGGCGACAACATCAAATCTCTCGAGGACGTTTTCGTCGGCGGCGACACCGTGGGCGACGACCTCGTGCACGACTTCGACAAGCGTATGCAAGAGTGCGGCGCGTCGGCAAAACTCTCTCCGGGCTACGGCCTCACCGAAACGGTCACCGTGTGCGCACTGTCAAAAGGCGAGTTTGTCGAAGGGTCTTTGGGATATCCTCTCGTCGACGTGCATATGCGCGTTGTCGACGATGACTTGAAGCCCGTGCCGATCGGCTCCGCAGGCGAGCTTATCATAGCGTCGGATCAGACTATGAGCGGTTATCTGGGCGATCCGGACGCCACCGCCGCAGCCGTTGTACCCATAGACGGCGAAATGTGGGTGCGTACCGGCGACCTCTTCAAGACGGACGAGCAGGGCAGGTTGTTCTTCCTCGGCAGAAAAAAACGCCTCATAAAGATATCGGGCATGAATGTTTTCCCCGCGGAGATAGAGACTGTCGCAAGAGAGTTGGACTTTGTCGGCGATTGCGCCGCGGTCGAGTACCGCGTCGACGGAAAGCCTTTCATCCGCTTCCTCGCGGAAGGCGACCTCTCGGACGCGCAAAAGTCACAGATAATCGAGCATATCTCAAAAAGGCTTTCGCATTGGAATGTGCCGCGCGAGGTGCTCTGTCTGACGGAGTTTCCGCGCACCAAGGTCGGCAAGATCGACATCGCAAAACTTATGGAAGACTACGGCAAATAATCGCCGTTAAGATGAAAAAAGCGTGCCACTATGCACGCTTTTTTATTTTAAAATGTCCGCCGCTTGTTCATAGACCGCACAAAACAAGCCGCACTTGCCAAGCAAACAAGTGTATTGAAGTTGTCGTTGACGTTAAGTCGGGGTCGGTAATGCTCAGTTGTTTTTCAGGCTCTCTTCATACGCCGCAAGTATGTGGTCGCGTATAGCCTCGCGCGTCTCGGTATTGATGGGATGCACAACATCCTTAAATTCGCCGTTCGGGAGCTTCCTTGACGGCATGGCAATGAAGTTTCCGCCCTCACCTTCGACGATCTTGATGTCGTGGATAGCAAAGCAATCGTCAATGATGATGCTCGCCACCGCCTTGAGCTTGCCGCCCTCAGCCGCCACTTGACGGATCCTGATATCGGTAATATTTATCATTGATATGCCCTCCGCATATTCTTTCTAATAATTTTACTACATTCTTTTCGCAAAATCAACAATTATTTATACAAAATTTCAAAGTTGTATTAAAAACTCCGTTTTGTATATTTTTTATTTAGCATTGCGACCGCTTCCGGCATATAGTGAGCTATGATCGCTTTGAAAGGTAAAACGGTACATTTTATCGGCGTCGGGGGAGTCGGCGTCGGCGCGCTCGCCATGTTCGCATTGCGGTGCGGCGCTGTTGTGACGGGTTCGGACGCCGTGTTCAACGATATGTGCCGTAAATTGGCGCTACTCGGCGCGGATATCCGCAGCGGAGCGCAGCCCACCCTGGCCGCAACGGCTCAACTTGTTGTGTTTTCTTCAGCTATAAGACCCGAACATCCCGAACGCGTCGCCGCGCACGCCGCAAACGTCCCGTTGCTTGAGAGACAGCAGTTTTTATACGAAGTTTCAAAGCTCTTCGGCACCGTCGCCACGGTGGCCGGCACTCACGGCAAAACCACTACGTCCGCAATGCTTTCTCACATTCTCAAGCTATCTCAACGCAGATTTTTGGCGATGATCGGCGGTCAAAGCGTTGATTACGGAAATTATATTGACTGTTTGGGCAAACTTTCGGCGCTAGAGGACGCGGTCTTCGTGGCAGAGGCTTGCGAGTATAAGCGCAACTTTTTATATTTCGACCCCACTGTCGGCATAGTCACCAATGTCGAATGCGATCACCCCGACTGCTACGCCGATATAGACGAGGTGCGACAAGCCTTTACGGAATATCTGAAAAAATCGCATATCCGTGTGCTTCCTGCAGACATGCTGCCGTTGCTGGGCATAGAAACGCCGTCCGCGCGAGGCGACTTCGATATAGCCGTCTGCTGCGATGACAAACTCGAAGAAATTTATTCCGTGCGCTTTTGCGGCGACGACGAATGCTTGATTTGCGGAGATGGCGGCGAGATTGGACGCGTGCGCCTTGCGGACGGCGGAGAATATAATTTGAAAAACGCCGCTTTCGCCATAATTTGCGCGACCTTGCTTGGAGTGGACGGCTCCACGGCTATCCAAGCCTTGTCAAGCTTCGGCGGCGTAAAGAGACGTTTCGAATTTGCTTGCCGCATAGACGGCGTGCCTGTATATTTCGACTTTGCGCATCATCCCACGGAAATCGCGAATTTGCTTAAGCGAGCAAGGCGCTACGGGAAGATCCTTGCGGTCTTTCAGCCGCATACCTTTTCGCGCACCAAGGCTTATCTCGGAGATTTCGCACGCGCGCTTTCAGATGCCGACTACATTTTGATCATGCCCGTGTATGCGGCAAGAGAAACGGCGGATATGGGGTGCGACAGCGACGCACTGATAGAGCAAATATTGCTGTTGGATGCAAAAAAGAAGGTTTACCTTGAAAAAAGCAAAGATAAAGTGTGCGATTTTGTGATTGAAAACGCAAAAAATTTCGATATTGCGCTTTTTATCGGAGCCGGCGACATATATGCGTTTAAAGACGTTATATCCGAACATATGCGCATGCGATAAATTGAGAATTCTTTTATTGCGAAGCGCGCATATTTTAATACTACGGTTCTCATATTGTTTTCAGATGATATCGGTGATGTTGAAATCGAGGATATTGTGTATGTTTTTGGACATGACCAGAAGCGATTGCACTTTGGACAGCGCATTGTCGTAATCTTCGCATTTCAATGACCCTACGGCTTCGCCAAGCGCTACAGAAAAGGCTCTGATGTCGGGAGAAAATACAAAAAGTTCCAGATATCCGCGTCGTTTTTCCCACCACTCGGTGAGCTCCTGCATGCGCGTATATGCCTCGGAGTCTTGCGCTTCGATGAGCGTGATCGACTCGTCCAATTTGCCGTCGAGTTTGCCGAATATATTGTCGATATACACGGTTTCCAGCGCGCCTGCCGTGACTATGACAAGCAATATTACGATCGCGAGTACGACTTTTTTCATTTATCTTCCTCTTTGGCAGGTGCGCCGCTTTGAGTTATGCTTCCGTCGGCGTTCAGTTTTAAGCTGCAGTCCGATTTGTCTCCTACGGATACGCTTGTATCGGCATCTTCGTCGCTCTTGAGCCGTGCCGTGATAAAATCGCCGCGATAGGGCTGAATAAATACGTCTTCGCCGGATACGAGCAGCACCAGTATTTGCTCCCGACTCATATGCAGGTGATTCAAAAAGGCAAGCACGCGCTCCTTGGTCGCGTCGTCGAGCTGTGATACGTTGTCGCCTAAAAATTCGCCCTCCATTATAACTGTTACGGGAATTTCGGCAGGCGGCAATTTAAGTCCCAAATCCTCGGGAGATACGGGTTTGCTTTGCGATTTCGGGAGCACTGTCAAACTTCCGTTTGTCTCGAGAATAGCATATTCTACCTCGCTCGGATTAAAATAACCGTTGCCGCGCAGAGCCTCCATGATGTCGTCTATATTCATATTGAGCTCTTTCAAGACGTTGGGCAAAATGTTGCCCTTTTCGATGATGATGACGGGCTTGCCGTTGAGAAATTTGCGAAAGCGCACGCTTTTCGTCGCAAGCTTCGTGATGATGATGTGCACCAAAAACAGCGAAAATACGGGGATAATTCCGTATATGATCGGAATGGTTGCGTCAGCCATAGGTATACACACAAGCTCGCTTGCAACAAGCGTTATTGCAAGCTCGAAAGGTTGTAATTCGCCAAGTTGCCTTTTGCCCATTAGGCGCATTGCCAACAGCAAAAAGAAATAGAGTATAAGACATCTCAAAAACAAATTTAGCATACAATGCTATTTTGTTTTAGGCGGTCGATTTTATGCGTTTCTTTTTTACAACTCTTTTACGCGTTTTGCGTTTCAAGACGCCGGTCGGACGCAACAAACGGACGTATGCGACTATGTCGGCGATATCGAAAGCGCTGATAAGTATAAACATGAAGAAGGTCAAAAATATCCCCAACACCGCTATGCACGTCACGCTGCCTATAAACGGAGATAAAAGTCTCTCTGTCAGCATGCCGAGAATTGCAAGCGCAATTGACAAAAAAAGCAGTTTAAATGACTTATGAGTATTGATAAACCGTCCGACTTCGCGTTTGAGCGCACAGATATTGAGTATGGATATCACGCCGAAGCACAGTCCCGAGCCTATCGCCATGGAGTATACGCCGAGATATTTCGGCAGCAGAAAGATACAAGGCAAAATCAATGCCGCGCCTATGAGCGTGTGCAAAAAAGTGAGCTTTTCTTTGCCCAGAGAATTGAGCATTGGCGTGGTTACTTGCGCTATGGATATGGCGTAAAGCATTATAGAACAGTACGAGATGATTTCGCCGGCTTGAATGTCGTTGAATAGCAATAATCCGATATGTCGACCGAGGGGGAGATACAGTACATAAAATACAGAGGCAATAAGCAGGGCAAAGATCATGGAATTGGAAAGCTTTTGCCCTACGGAAGCCATATCTCCTTTCGCCTTCAGTTCTGCTATATCCGGGATGAGTACAACAGACAGCGCGCTGACAAACATTACGGGCGCCATAATAAGGGGCAGGGCCATC
>CANREO010000051.1 GCA_947629635.1 uncultured Clostridia bacterium | reverse complement strand
ACTATATCCGTCGCTCTGTCGTAATATTCGACGGCATCGGCAAAAAGCCCCACATCTCTTAGTCCGTTGGCAAAGTCAAAATTGGCTTTGGCGTATGCTTCCGCCTGCTCGTTGGTAAACGTCTTAAGCACGCAATTGAACATTGCCTTTGCAACGCCTACGTTACGGATGTTTTCCTGGACAACCTTGCGACTTAGATTGAAAAGCTTTTCCGTAATTCGTTTGACGGTTTTGTCGGGCGCCCACTGAATTATAAGTTCAAACGCCTCCATCATCTTTTGCGCGTTGCGCTCGCCTATGGCAAGATCGCAAATGTCGGTAGCAAGCGTGATGATTTGGGTGTACGCGCCCTCCTCCTTGCATTGCGAAAGGATCTCAGAAAGCCAGCGCACGGTGTTGCCTCGCATAGAATAACCGGTGATGAAATCATTATCGTTGACAATGCCTTCATCGGCATATTTTAGATAGAGTTTGGCAAGCGAACTATCGGGATTCTTTTCCAAAATGCCTTTGCACATGGCGCCCGCCGCGTCAAAGTTGCGTCTGCTTAAAAAATCTTTTACTATTACAATTTGCTTGGATACGTCTATATCGACTTTCGTGGCAACAAAATCTTTACGTTGGATCTGAAGGACATTGTTGAGATTTTTTTTGACTCCGAATTCCTTTTTATCGGCGAAACTGCGTCTGGGAATAGTGATCTCAGACGGATATTTTTCAAAACATTTTCTCAACCATTCGTCAAAAGTGGAATAAAAATCGGGATTGTTTATCGCCAACCCTTGAATTTTTGCGATTTTTGACGGCAGATTTGTAGGCACTTCGTTGGGATACAGCAATAAAAAGGTGTCGGGTCTCTTTAAGCCCTGCTCATATAACTTTGGATCCTGCATCATGCCAAAGTATCTCATCCATTCGTTTTTCACCCAAGTGGACATGACATAATCGCTCTTGGAGCATACCAGCAAAAATACTTTGGCGGTGCTCAAAGCTTTGAAAATGTGCGGTTCGTATTCCGTACCGACATAATTTTTCAAAGTTTCCGGGCTGAAAAACACCTTATATTTTTTTGATGTGAGCCTGTTGTAAAGCGCATAGGCATACTTATAATCGTCCGTAGGCACTTTGTTGTCGTCAAGATGTTTGAAAGATATAAATATATCGAATTTTTCGGCGGTCTGGCTCTCTTTATAAATGGCTTCTCTTATGCGCTCTATTTCTTTTGCCTGCTGCTCGTATTCGGCGCGCAAAACTTCGGGAGCATATTCCAAAGCGCGTTTATAATCGGATTGATCGAAAATGCTTTCGCCGTTTGCTCTATAACAAGTGGGTTTATAGCCGTTGTCTCTCTCGCAACGGATCCCGTTTTTGGCAAGCAGACGCATCCAATACGCCTCATAACACGTTGCGTCTCTTTCTATCGCTGCGTCGTAAGCATTTATGGCGCCCTCGAAATCGCTTGCGGAGTATTGATTGCCGCCGCTGACAAGATAAGCCTGCACATCGGGTGAAAAAATGCCCGTGCTGTCCTCATAAACCATTCTGCAGCCGGAACATTTGCAATATCTTCTGCCGTTTTGAGTATAAGAGCGCGACCAATCGAGATGTTTGCCGCAATTAGGGCACTCTACATATCTTGCCGCCGCATTTTTGTCCATCCAAGTACCTCCGCATCAACAACATAATTTATATGTTGTTTCTTTACTTATGTGCATAGGCTATTTGCCGTTTTCGTTTCTCCATTCCGCAAGTTTTTCTATATCGTCTCGTTGTACCGAACTGTGCAATTCTTCGAGCGCAACGTCAAAGTCCTCTTGACAAATATATTTTTCGCCGCTCTCTATACCTCTCAAAATGGAAATTTCTTCGATCCTGTCATGAGATTTGCAATGTCCGAACCGTTGAAACCGTCCGTCCTCTCCACGACGCCGTCGCGGTCGATATCTTCGGACACTCTCACAAGCCCTTTATTGCCTATCTTAGCAAGCCTGAAATCTATCATATATTTGCGCGCCTCGGCGTCGGGAAGTCCAACGTATACCTTAGTACCGAATCTCCCCGGTCTTACGAATGCGCTGTCGATATCCCACGGCTTGTTTGTCGCCGCAATGAGGAAGAGGATATTTTTTGTGTCCTTCATATAACTGTCGACGCCTTGCAACTGAGCAAGCAATTCGGAACGAAGTTGACGCGCATATTGCGACTTGGTATTTTTGGGAGAAATGGAATCCATCTCGTCGAAATAGATCACCGCGCAAGGATATTGTCTCGCCTGAGCAAACAGCGCGCGTACCGCTTTTTCCGACTGCCCGGCGCCCTGATGCAACAGATCCGACGGCTTGACCGAGCAAAACTTCGCGCCTATCTCATTGGCTATAGCCGCCGCAATCATAGTCTTCCCCGTACCGGGAGGGCCGTACAACAACAATCCGCCGCCGTTCTTTTTGACATACCCCTCGAATGCGTCGGGATTTTTTAGCGGCAGCAATACTTTGATACGTACAGCGTCCTTTACGGTCTTAAGCCCCGCGACATCGTCAAAAGTGATATCCGGCAAACTGTCCCAATCAAACTTGAATTCGCTTGATGACGTCGCTCCTTCTTCGAGTATCTTATCCTCCGGAGACGGCGCGTTGTCATCCGAAGTCTGCTTAGCATCGTCGCGTTGAGGTTTGGGCGGCTGAGAGTCGAATTTGTCAGTTTTAAAAGGTAGATCCGCAAGCGTGATCGTCTGCATATCTTCGTCTGTCGGGCGAGATGCGGAAGCAATTCGCCTCGATTGCCTTGTCACTATGCTTTCAAACAGATTGCGCACATCGCGACCGTTGCCGAAATTTTCGTCCCTGTTTTGGTAGAGCGCGTTGAAATAGGCGCGCATGGCCGTCTTTACGTCATCCTCCAATCTGTAGCCGTTGTTCGAACACATGCCCGTGAAAATATTAAACAGCTCCGCGCCGGTATAATCCGTGAAGTTGATATAATTTTTGAACCTGGAACGCAATCCCGGATTGGAGTTTATAAACTTATTCATAAGCTCGTCGTACCCGGCGACAATGACTACGAGGTCAGAGCGGTTGTCCTCCATCGCTTTGAGCAACGTATCTATCGCTTCTTGTCCGAAGTCTACTCCCGAACCGGCAAGAGTATACGCCTCGTCTATAAACAAAATACCGCCCACCGCCTTCTTTATGGCAGCTTGCGTTTTTAATGCGGTTTGCCCTACATAACCGGCCACAAGGTCGCTGCGGTCGACCTCTACGAGTTGGCCTTCGCTCAAGATCCCCAAAGCGCAATATATCTGCGACATTATCCTCGCTACAGTCGTTTTACCGGTGCCGGGATTGCCCATAAAAACCATATGATACGACATGTCGGGCACGGGCAAACCGCGGTCCTTGCGCATTTTGAATACTTTGATTTGATCTACCCAATCGCGCACTTGATTTTTGACTGTCCCAAGCCCTTCGAGGCGATTCAGTTTTTCAAGCGCTTCTTCCAGGCTTATCTTTTCATTTGACTGAACTCTGACGTTGCCATCGTCCTCCTTTGAAGATACAGACGACTTCACCTCGGCAACGTCAATGCTTTCCGCCATCGCCACTAACGACTTCGCGCGCTTATACTGCGCCGTCTGGAGCTCTCCCTTGCTCTCTTTGGCAATTTTGAGCATCTGCTCTGCGGCAAGCAAATAATTGCGTTTGGCAAGCGCGAGATCGCCCTTCGATTGACTTGCCTTGGCTTTTTTAAGGTAGAGTTCAAAGGTTTCGTACAAAATATCAATGCTTGCCATAATTATTCCATCATCTTGCGGCGCAATGCCTCAAGCTCCCTATCTATGGAAGCGTCTACCGACTCCTCCTGCGCGGCCTGATTTGTGATGAGACCTTCGATCTCTTTGGCGTCCTCAGAGCTTGTCATGCTGCTGGTTGAAAACGCGGATTGCGTTTCGTCCATAAAGTTTTCCATCTCCTCGGCCTGCGTCTCTACGCTGAGCATTGCCTCCGTAAACTGACTCTGGACCTTCTTGAAATCCCTCTCCTTCGTGAGCTTCATCATGTCTTTGCTGAGCGAGCCCATGCCCTTCAGAAACTCAGAAGTCATCATGCTCATATCTTTCATTTGAGAGGTAATTTCGAAATTGAGTTTCATCTCATACACGCGCTTTTGCTGCGCAATAGTCATCTTAAGTCCCGAAAGAGCCAAATTAAATTGCGCGGTCAGTCCCTTTTGCTTGGCCTCTTTGCCCGCGGCGATGTATTTTTCTTTTTGCTCCTCAAGTTTTTGAATTTGCTTATTCATGGAATTGATAGTTTGCTTGATGAGCATTTTCTTTTTAACTTCTTTTGATACTGCCATAATTACTCCTCGCTTCCCTGTTGTTCGGCAGAGGCGTTTGCCTCATCGGCAAACTCCTCTTCGCCCTCTAAAGTCTCTTCGGTCTCGAAAACCGCAAGCAGAGCGTCGTCATCCTTGCCCATGCCGTAAATACTCTCGTTCTTCTCATACGACGCTTCTACTTCTTGGAATGTCTCGTCCGCCTCTGTGAGCACGCTCTCTGCGTCAATACGAGTGTTGAGCGCCTTGTTCAAAAATTTCGCCAATCCCTTTTGGTCGCTCAGCAAATTGCCCAAGGACACTTTTGCGTTTTTGACGAAAAATTCATTGTCGTCCACCGCTTTTTTAAGCTTGTTCAGCAGACGTATGTTGTACATAAGATACATCGCGCGCTGAACGCTCTGTTCGCGCTCCTCTTTTATCATATTGATCTTTTTTGCATAAAAGAGCCTTATATCGCGCGACTTTTCCTTTCTGCCTCTCAATGTCAACTCGTCTATCTGCTTTTGCTTTGCTATTATGCTCTCGTCGATTTCGGCAGATTCTTTTTCAAGTTTGCAAATGGCGTCGACTATATCCTCTCTTGTCAACTTATCAAACTTACTCTTAAAGCACATATTTCACCTTATACGAGCACATTGCGCTCGGCAATCATCATTCTGATGTCCTCAAAGATGTTCTCCGCCTTTTCCGACACGTCGTCGGATTTTGCGTTGCCCTTGACTAGTGCGATCTTTAGGTCGTCTATTCTGTTTTTGATTTTTTTGTCGGCCTCGTAGACCTTATGATTGGGCGAAGGCTGCAAAAACGTGATCTGCTCCTTGAGTTTTTCAAGTTCGGGGATAAACTCCTCATCCTTGCATATTGTCGTCAGCACGTCGATCATCTTGCTGTTGACTGCGATTTGATCGCGGTCTTGTTGATTTAGATCCGATTGGGGTTTTTTCTTAAAAAAGCACATAATTTCCTCCTATTAAAGCTTTGCTCCGCACTCCGAGCAATATGCCGAATTTTCGTCGTTTATCTTGCCGCAAACCGGGCATTTTACGGGTCCCTTTGCAAGTTTTGCGCCGCACTTGGGGCAGAATTTTTCGTCCTTCGTGCAGATATTGCCGCACTTTGTGCAAAATACTGCAGCCATGCTTCTGGGCCTCTCGATCGACGCAATGGATGCAGCCGCGTCCGCTCTGGCGATCTGCACGGTGGTATCCTTTTGCGCTCCAAGCATCATCTTAAATTTTTCTCTCTCCCATTGTTTGTCGTCCAACCTTTCGTTTTCGGCTTTTTCTTCTCTCTTTTTGGCCTCGGCAAGTTTCTCGTCGATATATCCTTCCACTCTCTGCTCGGCGTCGTGATGGAATTTGCCTATAGTAAACGAAACGACCTCAACGCCGTACTGCTCTTTGAGTTTGTTGCCCAAAAGCTTCCCGACCCTGGTGCCTATCTCCTTTCTGTTGGCGTCAAATTTGTCATAAGGCAGTTCGAGTTCGTCGACCACCTTGAAGAACATATCCACGAATTCATCGGTCACGATAGCGGCAAAGTGCTCGCTGAACTCTTCAAGATCGAACACCTTTTTGCCACCGATGACCCTGCGCATAAATTGCTCGTCATTGACAACTGTGACCACAAACTCGCCGTGCGCTCCCATATGTATGATCTTTCCGCTCAGTTTGTCGCGATATATAAATTGCGACGGAGTGCCCCACTCGATCGAAACGCGCGCCTCTTTAGGAATATAGACAACCTCTACAGAAAGGCCGTTTTTCCAATTTTTCACCTCGGCTTTATTGTCAAAAACATCATATGTGCCGCTCGAGTAATGTCTTATGTCGCCGCCGCCCTTGATGAGCAAAGCATTATGGCTGTACGGCACCTCAAATTTTGCATCCTTGTCCGTCACAATGTCTCCTACCCTGACAAAAAGAATCGAATTGTCATTTGTATCGAGTTTGATGACTTGATTTTTTTTCTTGTTTAAAAGCATAAAATCCTCCACAAACATTTTTTGCATAATCGCTTTATCTTTAGTAATATAAAAAGATTATACTATTGCGTTAATTATACGCGCCTTTGCGATATTTTGTCAATAAATATTGTCGCTAAACTGTTTTTGACAAACTCAAATCGTCAATACGCCGCAAACAGTTGCAAAAATATCGACTTTATATTATACTATTTAACGCTGAACAAATCGCAACGAAGTGGTCATTGTTGATGCGCACGGCGCCTCGTATACCACTTCACAATCAAAA
>CANREO010000050.1 GCA_947629635.1 uncultured Clostridia bacterium | reverse complement strand
GATTGCTCGCTTGAAATAAAAGACGCACTCGGCGCTGCGGCGGATTTTAAGGCCGCTTACGGCAAAAATCTAGAAATACTTTGATATGAAAAGATTTTCCGGCCGCATAGTGTTGGCGTCACAATCGCCGCGACGCAAAGACATATTGCGCGATATGGGGTTGGAATTCGAGGTCGCGCCTCCGAACGTGGACGAGCGCGCCGTCGAATGCGCGACGCCGTTACGTATGGTGAGAGAGTTGTCAAAGCTCAAAGCCGAGGCGATAGACACGGACGCTATGGTGATCGCGGCGGATACGACGGTCGTTTTGGAAGGAAAGATATACGGTAAACCGCTTTGCTATGAACGCGCTGCACAAATGCTGAAAGAGTTGTCCGGAAGATGGCATACCGTGTATACGGGCGTGACTGTGCGTTATGGCGACAGTAGCGAGAGTTTTACGGTTCGTTCTCGCGTCAAAATGAAAAATCTGTCAGAGGATTTTATAAAAACATATCTCAAAGAGTGCGCTCCCTATGACAAGGCAGGGGCATACGGAATACAGGACAGCAGAGTGGTGGAAAGGTATCGGGGAAGTTATTCCAACATCATGGGACTGCCCAAGGAGAAACTGATGCGCGTACTCAAAAGGCACGGTGTGACAAATGGCAACGATTGAACTTTCTATAGACTTGGGAAGCAAATTTATCACAATATTTCAAAGAGGCGCCGGCATAGTGCTCAGGGAGCCTGCTCTCGCTATTGTGGAAAAGGTGCGCAATCGGACGGAGCTGCGTGACGTTGGTTATAGGGCAAGCAATATCGGCACAAGTTCTATGGGGGCGGCAAGACTCATAGCGCCTATAAAAGAGGGCGTTGTTGTCGACGTGGATATGGCCGCAAAATTGCTTGGCAGTTTTTTGGCGAAAATCATTCCGCAAAAGTTATTTAAACCCACTATAAAAGCGTTTGTATCGATATGTTGTTCGTCCTCCGGCTCAGAAAGGCAGGCGGTGGAAAAATGTTGCCTCAAAGCTGGTATAAAGGAAGTGACGCTTGTCGAAGCGCCCCTTAGTTTGCTTGCTTACACAAACAGCGTCGGAGGTCTGTTTGTGGATATAGGCGGTGGCAGGACGGAAATAGCCGCTGTGACAAATCACGGCATCGCGACCGGTTGCTCGGTCAATATCGCCGGTGACGCATTTAACGACGCAATTATAAAAAATTTCGAAAAGCGTTACGGCGTTATTTTGGGAGAATACACCGTGGAAAATTTGAAAAAAACCGCGCTGTCCTTCTACGCCAACGATCAAAGTACATATGCCGTATCGGGCGGCGGCAGAGATGGCAATCCACGCAGTTTGTTTGTGTCTGCGGGGGAGATGAGAGAGGCCGTTTTACCGCTTGTCGAAAGTATAATCGAAGTTATCGAATCCGTCCTTAAGCAGACTCCTCCCGATCTGTCTGCGGAAATTCTGCGCAAGGGCGTATTTCTCTCGGGCGGCTCGTTGCATATACCGGGATTTGCCGAGTATTTGGAGCAGTGCCTGGAACTTCCGGTAACAGTGTTAAAGGATATGGAGGGCGCCGTTGCTATAGGCGGCGGTCAGTTCTTCGAAAACAAAGATCTTTTGAGCGATATGTTGGGCGTAAAATTACAATAGCTCAAATAAAAAACATCGGATTACGTTCGGATCAAATCGAATCATACTCCGATCTGCCGATAAGGAAGTCTACTGATTCATGAAAAAAATCTGCGATTTTGCAAAGGTTTTCCAAAGTGATTTCGCGTTGACAGTGCAAATACCGCCACACGGTCTGTTGCGGTATTTTTACTTGTTTTGCAAACTCGTTGACGGACATGCTGCCTATGAGTTCCTTAAGTCTTACGGCAAAAATTTCGGAGTAAACGCTCATATAGGTAGTTTACACCAAACGGCGTAGCATACTTGACTTTTCACCAAACGGTGTGATATCATAAACGATAAATCGAAACTAATGAGGTACACATGATAATCGCTGTTATATGTGATATTTTGGGTGGAGAAAACAATGGCACTGCCGTCGCAACGATGAATCTGGTGCGCTACCTCGAAGAAGAAGGGCATACGGTGAGACTTGTGTGCGGCGACGCGGACAGGATATTGAATGACGATACCTATGTTTTGCCGTCAATTCACCTTGTAGGATCATTGAAACGCTATGTCGCGCGTATAGGCGTTTCGCTTGCCAAGTATGACAAACCTATGCTCGAAGGCGTATTGAAAGGAGTGGATTATATACATTGCACGATGCCGTTCGGCATCAGCATAGAAGCTGCCAAATATGCAAAAGAGCACGGCATTCCGATATCTGCGGGGTTTCATTTTCAGGCGGAAAATATATTGTCGTATGTCGGTTTACAGCGCATAAAATTTTTGGAAAAATTCACATATAAGTATCTTTATAAAAGATTTTTCAAGTACGTGGATGCGATCCACTATCCGACTCAATTTATCCGTCGAACGTTTGAAAGCTGTATAAAGAGGCAGACGAACGGATATGTCATTTCAAACGGGGTCAACAAATATATAGGGCCGGCGCAAAGCCGCAAACCGAACGAATATAAAGATAAATATGTGTTGTTGAGCGTCGGGCGTTATACGTGGGAAAAATCGCAGGATACCCTCATCAAGGCAGTGGCAAAGTCAAAATATCGCGACAGAATACAGGTGATTTTGGCAGGCAAAGGGCAAAGGGACAAATATTATGCGCGCCTTGCAAAGAAGTATCGCGTCGCCGTGGATTTTAAGACGTTTAAGCATGAAGATATGAATGACGTCATAAATTATTGCGACATGTATGTACATCCGGCCGTTGTCGAATTGGAGGGTATAGCCTGTTTGGAAGCAATCAAATGTTGTAAGTTGACACTTGTCTCCGACTCTGATTCGAGCGCTACAAAGGAGTTAGTGCCCGACGAAAGATGCGTTTTCCGCAAGCATTGTGCTCGCGACTTGGCGAGGCTGATAGATTGGTGGATGGACAATCCCGGCGAAAAGCAATTGCTGGAAACAAAAATGCAACTTGCCGATACGGTGCGCTATGTGGACGAATGCATGTTGCAAATGGACAAGATGATAGAAGAAGTGTATGCTCGAAAAAGCTTGCGATAGACGAGATATTGCGACTCAATAGATTTGCAAGACGTAAAACTTCAGATATTGAGTTTGTTCTTGTGCCAGTGGAGACGGGTGATCCGGCGCTTGAGTGCGGATCTCCGCGACGCGCGCGCGTCTGCCGCTTATAGACGCGGCTTCGGAGAGCATTTTTTCAAACATCTGCGGAAGCATAAAGCTGGAACATGAGGAGGTCATCAAAAAGCCTCCTTTTTTTACAAGTTTCATGCCTAAAACGTTGATATCGCGGTATCCTCTGAAGGCGTTGCCGACTTCGTTTGCGCTTTTGCAAAATGCGGGCGGATCCAAAATTACGGCGTCAAAGTTTTTGCTTTCCGCTTTAAGGCGTCGCAACAGCTCGAATACATCCGCCTTCTCTGTGCGCACATTGTCAAATCCATTTAGCGTTGCGTTTTCGCGCACGCTGTTCAGCGCTGCTTCCGATATGTCGACGGCAAGCACGGACGCGCCGACAAGAGCCGCGTTCATGGAAAAACCGCCGCTGTTGCAAAAGCAATCCAGCACACTGTCTCCCTTATGTATATAGCGGCGTATGGCAAATCTGTTGTCTCTTTGATCCAAAAAATATCCCGTCTTTTGCCCGTTGCGTACGTCTACAGCCATTTTGACGCCGTTTTCGTCTATTATTACGCGCTCGGGCACCTCGCCGTACAGCACGCCGCACATTTCTTCAAGTCCCTCCTTTCTGCGCACTGCCGCGTCGCTCCTTTCGTAAATGCCGCGCGGCGAAAACAACTTGACAAGGCAGCGCACGATCATATCCTTGCGTTTTTCTATGCCCAATGACAGGCATTGTAAAACAAGAATGTCGTCATATTTGTCCACTATGAGGGCCGGCAGATCGTCCGCTTCTGCGAAAACGAGTCTGCAACTATTGTCGAATCCCAACTTTTTACGGTATTCCGCGGCGGCGGAAAGCCTCGAAATATACAGATTTTCATCGTCCTCCGCGTCCGGTTCGCGCAAAAAAATGCGCACGAGTATTTTGGACAGATGGTTGATATATCCTTTGCCCAAAAAGTTGCCGTCGCTATCGTACACGTTTGCTAGGGCGCCGTTTTTGTCCTTGCCTTCTATGCGCGCGACCTCATTTGCGTATACCCAACTGCGCCCGGATCTTATATGTTTATCTTCACCCTTTTTCAAATAAATCGAATATGGCATTTTTACCTCCGTAATATACGGAAATTATATATCCTATTGCAAAAAAATGCAATGTATAGACGCTCTAAATTAATTTTGCGTCTTGACCTCGCGTAATTTTTGAAGGATAATAAAAAAAAGGGGGCGAGTATGAATACGATCATCACTATTTCAAGACAGTACGGCAGCGGCGGCAAGCTTATCGGCACAATGGTCGCCGAGGAGTTGGGATTGCCCGTCTATGACAAGGAAATCATAGATAAAGCGGCGCAAAACACCGGCCTCGCAAGCGGCTTTATCATGGAAAACGAGCAAAAATTGAAGGGCATGCCGTCCTTTTCGGTGACTCCCACAATATGGGGGAACGGACTTTGGAGCAATTTGGACAGTTTTGAAGCAAAAATTTTTGCGGCGGAATCGGAAGCGATCGTCGCGTTGGCGAAAGGCGGTCCGTGCGTGATGATAGGACGTTGCGCGGACTATGTGCTCAGGGGTCAACACAAGTGTCTCAACATATTTATCCACGCTTCTTTGGATGATCGGGTCAATCGCGTCATGAAATATTATATGACCGCTTCGGACGAGCGAAAGGCCATGAGACTTATAAACAGCACGGATAAGTTGCGCGCAAGGCACTACAGATATTATACGGACAGTGAATGGGGTGACCCCACAAACTATCACATGTGCCTCAACAGCACTTCGTACGGAGTAGAAAATTGCGTACGGCTGATAAAAGAGGCATACATGATTTACGATAATGATCAATGAAGCGTTTCTATGAGCCTCAAAATATATATGGCGAGCCCTTGCAATATAAGCAAGATCCCGATGGCAATAAATAACCCGTCAAGCAGATATGCGCAGCTGACCGTCAACATGATCCCCACGGCGGTAAAGACGCACGGAGTCAGCAGAAGACGGGTTTTATCTATCGCATTTAGATATTTGATCTTTGGGATAGAGCAAATAAGCGTATAAACCGAATATCCTATCAATGCCACTCCGAGTATAGCGAGGGCGGGCTTTACCGCCACCCATGCAAGCACTGCGGTCGTTATACCAGTAGCTGCGATCAGCCCGGCAACTACGTATCTTTTGCCGACAGCATATAAAACGGAAATGAGCACGGCGGCAACGCCTATGCATGTGAGCAGCGCACTGACAAGGCTTGCCCTAAACGCGCAAAACAGCACTCCGACGAGGGTCAGCACAAGCCCTGCAATAGATTGTGTAGATAAACTTTTTACTATTGTCATAATCACCTCTGTTTGTAGTGTGTTTCCGCTTGATAAAAGTATGTGGTTTCAGCCCGTAAACAAAAAATCATATAAACAAACCGCCTGTTAAGGCGGTTTGTTTGTTTTTAATATCATTTTTGTTTGACGGAGACGGTGAGAGAACCGCCGTCGGCGTCTACGGAAATCGTATCGCCTTCGTTGAGGTTGCCGCTCAACACTGTGCGCGCAACGGGGGTTTCCACATGGGTCTCGATATATCTCTTTAAGGGTCGTGCGCCGAAAGTCACGTCGTAGCCGCCCTCGAGTATTACGTCTTTAGCCGCCGAGGTGACTTCCAACGACAACTCCTGCTTGGCAAGTCGTGCTCTCAACTTTTCAAGCAACAAGTCGATGATCGCTTTTACGCTGTCTTGCGAGAGGGGAGTGAAGAGCACCGTATCGTCAAGCCTGTTTAAAAATTCAGGTCTGAATGTGGATTTCAGCAAAGCCTCGACCTGTCTCTTAGCGTCGTCGCTTATCGTCCCGTTGGCGGTTATGCCCTCGAGTATCGATGAACTGCCGAGGTTGGACGTCATAATTATTATAGTGTTTTTAAAGTTTACCGTGCGCCCTTGACTGTCAGTGATCCTGCCGTCGTCAAGCACTTGAAGCAGAATATTGAAAACGTCCGGATGCGCTTTTTCTATTTCGTCGAACAACACCACCGAATATGGCTTTTTACGCACGGCTTCGGTCAATTGTCCGCCCTCGTCATAGCCTACGTATCCCGGAGGCGCGCCAATGAGGCGAGATACGCTGAATTTTTCCATATATTCTGTCATATCTATGCGCACTATGTTACGCTCGTCGTCAAACAGATATGCCGCCAGCGCTTTTGCAAGTTCCGTTTTGCCTACGCCCGTAGGTCCTAAAAACATGAATGAACCTATTGGACGTTGCTCGTCGGAAACGCCCGCACGGGAGCGCAATATGGCGTCGCTGACTGCCTGCACGGCCTCGTCCTGTCCAATGACGCGCTTGTGCAACTCCTCGGGTAGGCGCAACAGCTTCTCTTTTTCGCCCGCCATGAGTTTTGTCACCGGTATGCCCGTCCATTTTGCCACAATGCGCGCGATCTCATCAGCTGTAACTTCGTCTCTAAGCAGTTGATTGGTTCTTTTCCCATCGGAGCTGTTTTCGGCCTTTTGCAACTTTTCCATGAGGGGAGGCAGTTTGCCGTATTGCAGACTTGCCACTTTGCCGTAATCTCCGTTTCGCTTGG
>CANREO010000049.1 GCA_947629635.1 uncultured Clostridia bacterium | reverse complement strand
CGGCAAAATTTTCCAATGACATACGTTTGCTTTCGCACTTAAAGGAAGTAGAGGAGCCTTTTGAAAGCAAGCAAATAGGCTCTTCTGCAATGGCATATAAACGCAATCCCATGCGCAGCGAACGCATAGCTTCGCTTGCGAGATACGTCATGATAGACGGGTTGAATCCGGCAATAACGGCTGCAACGCAATGGTTCGAGCGCACACTGGACGATAGCGCGAACCGCCGTATTTCCATACCCGAGGCGTTTTTGGCGACGGACGCAATTTTGGCGCTTTACGTCAATGTGATAAGAGGTATGAAACTCTATCCGAAAATCATAGAGCGCAATCTCATGCGCGAGTTGCCGTTTATGGCTACGGAAAATATTTTAATGTATTGCGTTACGCACAAGGGCGGCGACAGACAGGAATTGCATGAGGCGATACGCGAACACTCTGTTGCGGCGGCGGCAGTAGTAAAAGAGCAAGGCGGCGATAACGACCTGCTTGATCGTATACTGGCGGATGAGCGGTTCGGGCTTTCAAAACGAGAGTTGGACGAACTTATGAACGTAAAAGCGTTTACGGGGCGCGCGAGCATGCAAGTCGAGGAGTATATCGGCGAGATCGTCGATCCGCTTCTGAAACAAAACGAAAACTATGAAGTCGAACAGACGGAAATAAAGGTGTAAAATCTTCAAAAGAGGTGTAAATATGCTTACTTCAATTGTAGGGATCAACTGGGGAGACGAGGGCAAAGGTCGCATGGTCGATCTGCTTAGCGAGTCGCAGGATATAGTAGTCAGATATCAGGGCGGAAATAATGCGGGCCACACCGTCATAAACGATAGGGGCAAGTTTGTGTTGAATTTGTTGCCATCCGCCATACTTCGCGAGGATAAGATCAACGTCATGGGCAACGGAATGGTTGTGGATATCGAGCATCTTTGCAAGGAGATCGCAAAACTCAGAGAAGGCGGAATCCGCATAACTCCCGACAACCTGAAAATAAGCGATAAAGCAGTGGTTTGCTGTCCCTATAACGTCGCGCAGGATTGTTTGGAAGAGGACAGATTGGCAGACAGAAAATTCGGTTCCACACGTCGAGGTATTGCGCCTATATATGCCGATAAATATATGAAAAAAGCCATTCGCATGGGCGATATATTGCACCCCGAATATCTTAAAGCGCGGTTGGAAGGGATCGTGGAGTGGAAAAACTTGACAATAAAAGGCGCTTATGGCGCGAAGGAATATAAAGTTGAAGATCTGCTCGCTTGGTTTGATATGTACGGCACGCCGTTGAAAGAATATATCTGCGATACGGGCTACTTCCTCAACAAAGCTCTCGACGAAGGCAAGCGCGTCATGCTCGAAGCACAACTCGGGGCGCTCAGAGATATAGATTTCGGCATTTATCCTTACACAACGTCGTCCTCTACGATCACGGCATACGGGCCTGTGGGCGCCGGCATTCCCAATCGCAAGGTCGACAATGCGATCGGCGTTATGAAAGCTTACTCCACATGTGTGGGAGAGGGGCCGTTTACGGTTGAGATGTTTGGCGAGGAAGCTCAAAAACTTCGCATTGCCGGTGGCGAATTCGGGGCGGCAACGGGCCGTCCGCGCAGAGTGGGCGGATTTGACGTAGTCGCTTCCGGATACGGTTGCATGGTGCAGGCGGCGGATGAGATCGCCCTTACGAAACTCGATATCCTCGACGGCATGGAGAGCATTCCCGTATGCGTTGCATACGATATCAACGGTGACAGAACAGAGGAATTTCCGAGCGGCGAGGCGTTGAACATTGCAAAACCGATCTATACCTATCTGGACGGTTGGCGCTGCTCTACGGCCAACTGTCGTACATATGAAGATTTGCCCGAAAACGCACGCAAATATATAGAGTTTATAGAACAGGCCGTGGGTTGTAACATCAAGTATATTTCAGTCGGAGCAGAGAGAGACGCAATTATAGTAAAATGACAATAAAGGCAGTTTATACTGCCTTTCTGCTTATATAAAGAGGCATTTATGAAAGAAAATTCAAATCAAACCGTTATCGTGCTGGACTTCGGCGGACAGTATAAAGAGCTTATCGCAAGGCGCGTGAGGGAGTGCAAGGTACACTCCAGGATACTTTCGGGCAACACCCCCATAGAAACGCTGAAAGAGATAGCGCCCATAGGGATAATACTTACGGGAGGACCGCACAGCGTTTATGAAGCAACATCGCCGCATACGACGAAAGAGCTGTTTGAAATGGGGATCCCGGTGCTCGGCATATGTTATGGCATGCAGTTGATGGCGTATACGTTGGGCGGCGAGGTCAAGTCTTGCGCAGTGAGCGAATACGGCACTGTTTGCGCGACATACGATGATCCGAACTGCGCCATTTTCGACGGATTGGACAGCAATGCGATCACGCTGATGAGTCATACGGATTATGTCGCCGGAATGCCCGAAGGCTTCAGGAGCCTGGCGCATACGGCTGACTGCCCGATCGCCGCCATGTGCGATGACAAGAGAAAACTTTACGCCGTGCAATTTCACCCCGAAGTGGAAAGAACCAAAGATGGCACAAGACTGTTGAACAACTTTCTTTACAATGTTTGCGGCGCAAAAGGCGACTACAATATGGATGATTTTATCCGTCGAGAGACGGCGCGCATCAGAGAGCAAGTGGGGGACAAACAGGTTGTGCTCGGGCTAAGCGGCGGTGTAGACAGTTCTGTATGCGCGGCGATTTTGGAAAAGGCTATCCCCAATCAATTGACATGTATATTTGTGGATCACGGCATGATGCGAAAAAACGAAGGAGACGAGATACAGCAAGCTTTTGCCGGAAAATCTCTAAACTTCGTGCGCGTCGACGCCGAAGATAGGTTTTTGAAAAAGCTTGAGGGCGTCGAAGACCCCGAGCGCAAGCGTAAAATCATCGGTGAAGAATTTGTGCGAGTGTTTGAAAGCGAAAGCGCTAAATATGAGGGGGCATTCCTCGCGCAGGGCACGATTTATCCCGACGTCGTTGAGAGCGGACTTACAACTGGAGCAGTCATCAAATCGCACCACAATGTTGGCGGTTTGCCGAAAGACACAAAGTTTATAGGGCTTGTGGAACCGCTTAGATCGTTGTTTAAGGACGAAGTGCGCGAGCTTGGCAGAAAACTCGGACTCGATGAAAAACTCGTTTCCCGTCAGCCCTTCCCGGGCCCGGGGCTTGCGGTGCGTTGCATAGGTGAAATCACAAAGCAAAAGCTGGATATTTTGCGAAATGTTGACTATATCTTCCGCGAGGAGCTCGAGAAAGCAAATTTGAAGTACGATCAATATTTTGCCGTGCTCACCAATATGCGCACGGTGGGCGTTATGGGAGACGGCAGAACATATAATTATGTTGTTGGGTTGCGTGCTGTAGTCACGTCCGACTTTATGACTTGCGAGTATGCCCATATCCCGTATGAGACGCTGGACGCGACGTCCTCGCGCATAGTCAACGAGGTAAAGGGAGTAAGTCGCGTGGTGTACGATATCACCGGCAAACCCCCGGCCACAATAGAGTGGGAATAATTTGAAATGAGATAAAACAGAAATAAGGGGAAAGGAGTGCGCTGCGTCCGAAAAGACGATTTCAACAGATCGTTTGAGCGGAGGCGGCGCCGATTTTTTTCAGCAGCCTCTTATTTTATTTGTCTGTTGATATTTGTGCCCGAAGGTGCTAAACTATAGATGCAACACTATTGGATTTATGACTATTTCTGTCAAAGACAGATTATTTTTGAATTTTGTTGAAGCACCAAAACAAAATAGGTAGTGATACCTGTTCCTCGGTGCTTCGAAAGAAGATCCAATAGTGTTGCAACTAAAATGGAACGGTATTCTACGGGTGCCGTTCCGAAGGAGCGGCACTTTTATGTTTAAAGGGGAAAAAGTATGCTCATGCTTCGGCCATTTTAAGGTAGTTGTCACTCGGGAGTTAAGGGAAAGAGCGAGCGAAGCGATCGACAAAGCCGTCGAAGAAGGAGTGTGCGTATTTTTGTTTGGCGGACTAAGCGACTTTGACGACCTGATATACGATATAGTAACGGCAAAAAAACAAAAATGCTCGCAACTTGATTTGAAACGCGTCTTTTGTTTTGCACAGGACAGAGATTTGCGCAAACCTCCGCATTGGTTCCAAAAAAAAGAGTATGAAGAAATGATGTGCCCACCCAAAGAGTTCGATTGGTGGTATACATCGCTTTACTATCGCAACTGTTCAATGATCGACGAAAGCGAACTTGTGTTGACTTTCGCCGAGGAGAGGAAAAACAGCGGCGCGTATAAGACGTATAAATATGCTCTTAAAAAACATAAAACCAATATAAATTTTGCGATTTAGGGCATTAGAGATCCTTTCGATATAAACTAAAATAGGTGTAAAATGAAAAACAAAGATACTGGCCGCGTTAAGATTTGCGCGGTGATCGGCGACTCGGAATCGGATATGTCGAAGGAAATGATGTCAACCATAAGACGGGAGGTCGAGAAAGCCGTCGAAGAAGGAGTGCGAATATTTATTGTGGGAGGCGCGAACGAATTCGAGGCCATGGTCAAAATGATCGTAACTTGTATGCAGAAGGACGATCCGAAGCTCAACATAAAAATATCGTCTGAATTTCCGCTGAGCGCGGCAAAAAGAGACGTCGCCGATTGGATTATTCAGACGAGGGGCGAAATCCCTACGGAAGAAGAACTTATCCAAAAGGCGATTTTTTATAGGAGCGGAATTTTGACCGCCATAAGCGATATGGCATTCTTTTATGCAAAAAATGATGTGGAAAGTCCGGTGTACAAGGCGTATTTGCGTGCGAAAAACGCTCGGAAAAACGTAATAAATTTTGCTGTTTTATGTAATGCCGATAAATAAAAGCGCCTCTTTTGAGGCGCCTTTATATTGTTTGGACGTCATGTGATTCATTGTATCCTCTCGAAGTCGCTTGCGCCGTGTTTGCAAAGTGGGCATACGAAGTCTTCGGGAAGTTCGTCTCCCTCGTAAACGTAACCGCAAATCTTGCACACCCAGCCTTTTTTGCCTTCGGTTTGAGGACGAGGCTTTACGTGCTGTTGATAATAGTTGTAGGTCATCGTCTCGACGGGCGATATCACGCGCGATTCGCTGACGGTGCATACAAACATTCCGTGCGTCTCGAAGTCGATATATCTTTCCACTTTGAGAGACATAAATGAGTTGATGTATCTCGGCAGGAATATGAGTCCGTTGTCAGAACGCAAGATTTGTTCGCATTCGGCAAATTTATCTACGTTTCTTCCGCTTTGGAAGCCAAAATTTTCGAACACCGCAAACGGGGCCTCAACGCTTAGGCAATTGACATTCAGCATGCCCGTCTTTTTGATGATATCGTGCGAATAATTTGCTTTGTTTATCGCGACGCCGATTCTATTGGGCGAGTTTGTCAATTGCGTAACGGTATTGACGATGAGCCCGTTGTCCTTTTCGCCGTCGCGGCAGGTGACCACATATAGGCCGTAGCCGATGTTGAAAAGCGCTTTGAGGTCGTTTTTGTCCGCCTGTTCCGAGCGCGCGAGATAGTCTTGACACAACTCGCATGCAAGCGCTTCGATTTGAGCGGTCGACGCTTCGTTGAGCGCGGACAAGATGCGTACGGTATTGTCCGCATAGGTGATGTTTTTACACTCTGCAAGCAGACCTTTCATAACGCGCGTTGCCATGGGCGCCCAACTGCCGTTTTCAATGAAAGCGACGTGTCTGTTTTGGAAGTTGCGCTCCGTCAAATGCTCTATAAATTGACGCATAAACGGGAAGATATCTGCGTTGTAGGTTGTCGTTGCAAGCACTAATTTGCCGTATCTGAAAGCGTCCTCGACGCATTCCGCCATATCTTCGCGCGCGAGATCCGCAACGACTACTTTGGGACAACCTTTTTGTTCCAACTTGTTTGCAAGCAGCTCTACCGCCGCCTTTGTGTGGCCGTAAACGGATGTATAAGCGATCATGATGCCATCGCTTTCCACGCCATAGGACGACCAAATGTTGTAAAGGTTCAAATAATATCCTAAGTTTTCGTTGAGTACGGGACCGTGCAAGGGGCAAATGATGTTTATGTCAAGCCCTGCGGCCTTCTTCAAAAGCGCCTGTACTTGTGCGCCATATTTGCCAACGATGCCGATATAGTATCTGCGTGCCTCGCAAGCCCAATCCTCGTCGACGTCCAGCGCTCCGAATTTTCCGAAGCCGTCCGCCGAAAAAAGCACCTTGTCAAATGAATCGTATGTGACAAGCACTTCGGGCCAGTGTACCATGGGTGCGCCCACGAAGTTGAGCGTGTGCTTGCCGAGCGACAGCGTAGAGCCCTCGGCAACCACTATTCTGCGGTCATCGAAACCGGTGCCGAAGAAGTTTTCCATCATCGTAAACGCTTTCTGAGAGGAGACAGTCGTGGCGCGCGGATAGGCCGTCATAAATTTGACTATATTTGCGGAGTGATCAGGCTCCATATGCTGGACAATGAGATAGTCCGGCGCTTTACCGTTAAGCTCGCGCTTGATGTTGGCAAGCCATTCGTCGCCAAAACGCGCGTCAACGGTGTCGAACACCGCAATTTTGCCGTCCGCGATCACATAGGAGTTGTAAGCCATGCCGTGTTCCACGACGTATTGACCCTCGAAGAGGTCTATGTCATGGTCGTTTACGCCGACGTACTTGATGTCGTTTGTTATAAACATAAAAGCCTCCGAAAAGTAAATTGTTTTTTCCGCAGACAGTATAGCATAATGCGTCGCCGTTATCAAGAGCGAATAGCGATAAAAAGGTTGATATTTTTGAAAAGACTCGCTTTTACAACTTTATTCCGGCAAG
>CANREO010000048.1 GCA_947629635.1 uncultured Clostridia bacterium | reverse complement strand
CGCCGCCTATGCAAGTCGCCGCGCGGCCGAAAGGCTCTATCTCGGTGGGGTGATTGTGCGTTTCGTTTTTGAAAAGCAACAGCCAGTCCTGTTCCTCCCCTTCGACGTTGACTTTTATTTTTACCGTGCAGGCGTTTATCTCCTCGCTTTCGTCAAGTTTTTCAAGCATGCCGCGTTTTTTGAGTACTTTTGCGGCAATGGTGCCTATATCCATCAGATTTATAGGTTTTTTTCTGTCTATCTCGCGCCTCGCCGAAAGATATTCGTCATAAGCAGCCTGTAGATATTGATCATCGAACTTCACGGAGTCAATGGTAGTAAGGAAGGTAGTATGGCGACAATGGTCCGACCAATACGTATCTATCATGCGCAACTCCGTCAGAGTAGGATCACGCTTTTCGCTCGCAAAATAGTCTCTGCAAAACTCGACGTCGTCCGCATCCATTGCAAGCGCATATTTGCGCACGACTTCCGCAAGTTGCGCCTTGTCAAGTTTTGTAAAGCCGTGCAATATTTCCACGTCATCGGGCACGCCGTATTTCATACGCAACGTAGTCGGCTTCTCAAGGCTCGCCTCTCGGCTTTCCACGGGGTTTATAACATAGCGCTTGATCGCAGCAAGTTCCTCTTCCGTGATTTTGCCGTAAACCGCATATACCCTCGCAGTGCGCACAAGCGGTCTTGTGCCTCTGGACACAAGCTGTATGCACTGCGCTGCCGAATCAGCGCGCTGATCGAACTGTCCCGGCAAATACTCCACGGCAAACACATATGCGCCGTCCGTATTTACCTCGCCTAGGGCCTCGTCCATCTGCGGTTCGGAAAACACCGTATTCACGGCGACCTTAAAGAGCTCCTCGTCGATATCCTCCGCGTCATAGCGATTGAGCACGCGTATGCGCTCGACGCCTTTGATCTCAAGCAGATCTCTGACGTCCGCAAGCAATGCGCGCGCCTCGTGATCGAAGCCGTCCTTCTTCTCTACAAAGATCCTGTATACCATCATGCCTCCGATATCGCCTTTAATGCGCGTGCGCCTATGTCGCGACGCATATAGGCGTTGTCAAAGTGTATTTTTTCGACCAGCGCATAGGCGCGCTCGATAGCGCCGTCAAGAGTTCCTGCCGTTGCGACCGCGCCCAGGACCCTGCCTCCGGCAGTGAGCAACTTTCCGTCGACAAGTTTTGCGCCCGCAACAAATATATCTTCGCCATCTCCCGTATCGGGGAGTGAGATTTCATAACCTGTATCGTATTTTTGAGGATATCCCTTGCTTGCCAAAATTACGCAACATGCTGCGCCGTCTTCAAACTTAACCATATCCTCAGTCAATCTGCCCTCGCGCACAGCCTGCATGATCGTAAGTAAATCGCTCTTCAAAAGCGGCAATACGACTTGCGCTTCCGGATCGCCGAAACGGCAATTATACTCGATCACCTTTGGTCCGTCGGCAGTGAGCATCAGCCCGAAATAGAGACAGCCTCTGAAGACTCTGCCTTCCGCATTCATCGCGCGCACTGTGGGCATAAAGATTTTTTGCATACACTCTTTTGCCACCTCTTCGGTGTAATAAGGGTTGGGCGCGATCGTTCCCATACCGCCGGTGTTAAGGCCCTCGTCGTTGTCGAGAGCGCGTTTATGGTCCATGGACGACACCATAGGTACAACGGTATTCCCGTCCGTAAATGACAGCACAGACACTTCGGGGCCGCTTAAAAATTCCTCTATCAGCACCCGTGCTCCGCTGTCTCCGAAAACCTTATCCACCATCATTTCTTTTACGGCGATTTCGGCCTCTTCAATGTTGTGCGCGATCACCGCGCCTTTGCCTAAAGCCAATCCGTCCGCCTTGATCACGGTGGGATATTTACAATTTAAAAGAAATTTCTCTGCCGCGAATGGGTCGGTGAAAACGGCGCTTGCGGCCGTCGGTATCCCCCATTTTTGCATCAATTGCTTTGAAAAAATCTTGCTGCCCTCAATGATCGCCGCGTTTTTGCGTGGTCCGAAACAAGGTACACCTATCTCTTCAAGTCTGTCTACAAGCCCCATTACAAGCGGATCGTCTGGGGTCACAACGCAAAAATCCGGCTTATGGTCTATCGCAAAAGCGACGATCCCGTCCAGATCCGTTGCCTTTATAGGATAGCACTCGGCGTCGGCGGCAATACCGCCGTTGCCCGGCAACGCGTAGATCTTTGTGACGTTACTGTTCCTTTTAAGCGCCTTGATGACGGCATGCTCTCTGCCGCCTCCGCCAACAACAAGTATCTTCATAATCTCTCCCCGATCAATGATGGAATAGGCGCATGCCTGTAAAGCACATTGTCATATTATATCTGTCTGCGGCCTCAATCACCAGGTCGTCACGCAAGGAGCCGCCAGGCTCCGCAACATAACTTACGCCGCTCTGCGCCGCTCTTTCTATATTATCGGCAAACGGGAAGAATGCGTCGCTGCCGAGGGACACTCCGCGTATTGTCTTAAGATATGCGGCTTTTTCCTCTGCAGTAAAAGGCTCGGGACGCACGGCAAAATTTGCCCTCCATCTATCTTCGCCTATCACCTCTTCAGGGTTGTCGGAAAGATAAAGATCGATTATATTGTTTTTTTCGGGTCTTCCGACATTCTCCGCAAATTGCAAAGAAAGTACTTTTTCATGCTGTCTCAGATGCCACAAGTCGGCTTTTTGCGCGGCAAGCCTCGTGTAATGTATGCGCGATTGTTGACCGGCGCCCACGCCTATCGCCTGACCGTCAGTCGCAAAGCAAACCGAATTGCTTTGAGTATATTTCAGCGTGATGAGAGCGATGATAAGATCCACTGCCTTATCGTCTGGCAGAATTTTGTTTGCAGTCACTATATTGTCAAGCAATGGCCTATCGATCTTAAAATTATTTCTGCCCTGCTCGAAAGTAATCCCGAAAACCTGCTTGCGCTCCGTCTCCTCGGGAACATAGCTCGGATCGATTTTGACTATATTATAGCCGCCCTTCCGTTTTTGTCTCAAAATTTCAAGCGCCTCTTTGGAATACGATGGAGCTATGATACCGTCGGACACCTCCCTCGCGATGATTCGCGCCGTGCATTCGTCGCATTCGTCCGAAAGCGCGATCCAATCACCGAAAGATGACATTCTGTCTGTGCCTCTTGCGCGAGCATACGCCATAGCCATGGGCGAGTCGTCAAGTCCGTCTATATCGTCGACGAAACACGCCTTTTTGAGTTCGTCGGTAAGAGGCTTACCAATCGCCGCCGAAGTGGGAGAAACATGTTTGAAACTTGTAGCCGCCGCTTCTCCCGTACTTTGTTTTATCTCCTTTACAAGCTGCCACGAATTAAATGCGTCCAAAAAATTGATATATCCCGGTCTGCCATTCAAAATTTCCACAGGCAAGTCGGATCCGTCGGCCATAAATATTCTTGCGGGCTTTTGATTGGGGTTACAGCCGTATTTCAAAGAAAATTCGTTCATTTTTCACCTCATATATTTGTTGTAGATCACTCTTTCCCACTTGCCTGATTTAATATCTATCGCGCGGCAATAGAGAGAAATTTTGTTGTTTTCGTCGAGATTGGTCCAAATCTCCTCTGCGAATTTTTTGAGATCGCTTGGCACGGCAACGCGCTCCGGCTCTCCCGAAAATGTCGGCAGCGGATCGCCGTCCTTGTCATATGTGTGAATAAAGTGCCCGACTCCCTTTATCGGTTCGAAGTCAAAGGTATATCTGTTGCAACGAGTACCCTTGGCGTCGGCGCTTTTCAATATGGACATCTCGTAGGAAAAGTCTCCGTCCAAATGCAAAATCGCACTGATACGCGGCGTGAAATTGGGAAAATCAGGCTCGAATTTGCGGCTCTTGAGCGCACAACGGAAACATTTGCCTTGCTTTAGATATTGCTCCACCGTATCCGTTTGGTCTCCGTTAGTGACTATCGTATCCGATCCAACCGTTTTTATAGGCGAATAAATAATCAATGACGGGTCTTCGACTTTTGCCGCGTCAAAAGGTTCGGTGCGCACCTCGTCTCCGTATTCCGCAAATATTCTGTTGCGGCTGTTGAAACTTCTGCCCATAATGAAATAGGCAAACATAGCCTTTCTGCCATCAGAAGATAGCCCGACTATTATGCCTCTCCCGGGATAGGAGTTGCCCTTTAGCGCCGTCTTGACGCTCTTTCTTGCGTAGCTCATTTAATCCTCCGAAAGTTTTTTACAAACTATTTCTATAGCTTGAGGAAGAATTATCCATTCCGCCTCGCGCATTACGCGTTGCTGCAAAAGTTGAGGAGTGTCCCCATCCTTGACATCCACTGCTTTTTGCAAAATTATTTCGCCGCCGTCGCAAATTTCGTTGACATAATGCACAGTCGCCCCCGTCAACTTTACGCCGCGAGCCAAAACGGCCTCGTGCACGTGCAGACCGTACATGCCCATGCCGCAAAAACTGGGTATGAGGGAAGGATGCACATTTATGGCACGATTTTCATACGCTCTGACGAATTTTTCGCCGAGCACAGTCATAAATCCGGCAAAAACTACGAATTCAATATTATTTTTCTTTAAGCAATCGAGTATTTTTTGCTCCCTTTCGATACGATCGGGATATTGTTTAACGTCAAAGACTTCCGTCCTCACGCCGAAACTCTCTGCCCTTTTTATTACGTACGCGTCCTTATGGTCGACGATCGTCAAAACCACTTCTCCATGCGGAATTTTTCCGTCTCTCGACGCCTCCATTATCGCTTGAAAGTTTGTTCCTCCTCCGGAACACAACACCGCGATACGAATTTTTCTCATATGCGCCTCAATCAAAAATCTCTACGCCGTCTCCCTCGACGATCCGACCCAAAACATATGCTCTTTCGCCGAGTTCGTTTAAAAGCTCCACTGCTCTTTCGGCGTCGTCTTTTGCCACGATCACGCTCATGCCCACACCCATATTGAATGTATTGAACATATCGTGTTCGCTTATATTGCCCGTCTTTTGCAAAAGATCGAAGATTGCCGGTACTCGCACATCCGCTCTCGAAATACGCACTCCAAGGCCCTTTTTGATAGAGCGCGGCATATTTTCATAAAAGCCGCCGCCCGTAATATGCGATATGCCCTTTACTCCGATGCTCTCCATGAGCTTAAGCACGGGTTTGACGTAAATTTTCGTCGGCTCCAACAAAACTTCGCCCAACGACTTTCCGCCGAGTTGATCCAAAGGCGCATTCAAATCGGCGTGCTCAACATCGAATACTTTTCTGACAAGCGAATACCCGTTTGAATGTATGCCCGAACTTTCAAGCGCGATCATTACGTCGCCGACCTTCATTTTGTCTTTGTCAATTAGTTTTGTTCTGTCTGCAATGCCTACGGCAAAGCCGGCGAGATCATACTCCTCTTCCGGCATAGTACCCGGGTGCTCGGCAGTCTCGCCACCGATAAGCGCACAACCGGCTCTGACGCAGCCTTCCGCCACGCCGCTTACTATATCAGCGATTTTTTCGGGTATATTTTTGCCACAAGCTATATAATCAAGGAAAAACAGCGGTTTTGCGCCCGAACAAACGATGTCGTTGACGCACATCGCAACGCAATCTATGCCGATTGTGTCGTGCTTGTCCATAAGTATTGCAAGGCGCAATTTTGTACCCACGCCGTCCGTTCCGCTGACGAGCACCGGCTCCTTTATGCCCTGCGTCGAAAGAGGATACAGACCCCCGAAATCGCCTATATCCGACGCGCCTGTCGGAAGGGTGCGCCTTATGTGCCTCTTCATCAGCTCGACGGCTCTATATCCTGCTGTAATGTCGACGCCCGCGTTCTTGTAACTTTCGGAATAACTTTTTGACATACTTTCTCCCTCATTGGTTTTGGAATTTCGGATTTTCGCTTATAGGTCTGTTGTAACGCTCGAATCTCGATTTTGCACCGTCATACGGAATATCTGTGGGATAAATCCCATCAAAACAAGCTGTGCAATAGCCTTTGCCTTCGCCCGTTAGCCAGGATACTTTGGACAAGTCCAGATAACCGAGCGAATCGGCGCCTATGATCTCGGCTATCTCGTCGACGCTGTGATGACATGCTATCAGATTGTCGCGCGAATCTATGTCTGTGCCGTAGTAACATGGATTGAGGAAAGGCGGCGCGGATGAGAGCATATGAACCTCTTTTGCCCCGGCGTCGCGAAGCAATTTGACTATCCTGCCGCAAGTTGTGCCGCGCACTATGCTGTCGTCAACAAGCACCACGCGTTTGCCCTTTATTGCGGAGGTCAGTACGTTGAGTTTTATGCGGACCCTGTCTTCGCGTGCCTTTTGTCCGGGCGCGATAAACGTCCTGCCTATATATTTATTTTTGATGAAACCTATCGCATACTGGATACCCGACGCTTGCGCGTATCCATACGCCGCGTCAAGTCCCGAATCGGGCACACCGACGACTACGTCGGCATCTATTTTATATTGTTGCGCAAGGAACGCTCCGGCTTGCTTCCTTGCCTCATGTACGGAGTGCCCTTCTATGACGGAATCGGGGCGCGCGATATACAAAAATTCGAATACGCATAGCCTTTTGTCTCCGCCGCAGTGGCTTTTATCCGAGACAACGCCGTCCTTTGTAAACACAAGCATTTCTCCGGGTTCGAGTTCCCTTATCGGCTTTGCGCCTATGCTGTCCAGCGCACAGGACTCGGACGCAACTATATATGCTCCGTCCCTTCGCTTGCCGTAGCAGAGCGGACGGAATCCATGCGGATCTCTGACCGCAATCAACTTTGTCGGGGACATCAATACAAATGAATATGCTCCTTTCAGTTTATCCATTGCGCCGAGCACCGCGCCCTCTATATTAGGGCTGTTAATGCGCTCTTTGGTGATTATATACGAAATAACTTCGGTGTCGGTGGTGGTGTGAAAGATGCCGCCTTCGTTTTCAAGTTGCGTGCGCAACTCATAAGAATTTGTCAGATTTCCGTTGTGAGCGAGCGCCATATTGCCCTTCAAATGGTTGACGACTATCGGTTGAGCGTTTTCTCTGCCGCCGCCGCCCGTAGTCGAATAACGCACATGGCCTATCGCCATATTGCCCTCGCCCAATCTTTTCAAATTTTCGGCTGTGAAGACGTCGTTGACCAGACCTTCGTCCTTATAACTTGTAAATACCCCGTCGTCATTTACGACGATTCCGGCCGACTCCTG
>CANREO010000047.1 GCA_947629635.1 uncultured Clostridia bacterium | reverse complement strand
GCCATAGCGCCTCTCAGTCCGGCTTCTTCGCTTCCGGCGATTATAACGCCTACCTCCGTATGCTCAAGTTGTATATTGTTGTCTTTCAGCGCTTTTAGTAGTGCTATGCCTATATAGCAACCGCTGAGATTGTCGTTTGCTCCGTCGACTATCGTGCTTTCATCCCACATAAAATATAGCATCGTAAGTGGGATCGCAAAAACGGTGCAGATCGAAGCGATCACGGTCAGCGGCATGCCGTATGCGCCTATGACGGAGCCAAGCACGGGGCGGCAAGCGGTTTTTGCGGCGGCTATAATGTCAAGCACAAGCCAGATGAGCGCGCCGATTATCCCAAGACCCTGTATGGACAAATGAAATTTTGCTCCGAAGCGACGGTGGAACGGCCATTGCCAAACGGCGTCCACATGCCCGTTGAAAAATACTCTGCCTTTGACTTCGCCCGTGCATTTTTTCAATATCGTGACATTATGACCCGTCTTTTTCGGGAAAAATATATCGATTATCTTTCCGTAAAAACCGAATTGAAATATCAAAAGCAACAGCCCGAGAGCAATAAATACGGCTCCGAGTATGGGAAGACGGAAAAACAGTCCTATGCCGAACAATCCGAAAGTCACCGTAAAGTAAAGCCAGCCGAAAAAGGCGTTTGGATGTTCGCTGAAACTTTCTATGTCGGCGCGTTCCGCTCCGCATTCGTTTTTGGCAAAATCTGCGATATATTCGCAAGCCATGCGTTCGCCTTCGCTACCCGGATCGCGCTTCGGCAGGGCGGTGCATATGTGCGTAATCTCGTCGCACATATAGCGCGCGCTGTCATTTTTGTTGTCGATAAGTTTTTGAAGTTTGCCCATAATTTTCCTCTTATTATAATTTGTATATACATTATACAATAAAAATCATAAGAGTTCAATAAATTTATTGAATCCTTAATTCGCGTCGGATGCACATGCCGTGTGGCGCAAACATAAAAAGCGACTTGTTTTAAGCCGCTTCTTATATTCCGTAAATTTTGTCGTAAACTTCAAAATGCGAAGTTTATTAGCATAAATCTATACTTAAAAATTGTTTTTAAGCACTTCGAAGTAACTTTGCGGATGGTTGCAAACGGGGCAGGTTTCGGGTGCCTTCGTCCCGATGACCACGTGACCGCAATTGCGGCATTCCCACATTACGATGCCGCTCTTTTCAAACACTTGTTTGGTATCGATGTTCCTAAGCAACGCGCGATATCTTTCCTCATGTCTCTTTTCTATGGCCGCAACACCGCGGAACTGTTTTGCAAGTTCGTCAAAACCTTCTTCCTCCGCTTCGCGTGCCATACGCTCGTACATATCCGTCCATTCGGCATTTTCGCCCTCCGCGGCATGCAGGAGATTGGTGGGCGTGTCGCCTAACTCGCCAAGGGCCTTAAACCAAAGTTTGGCATGCTCTTTTTCGTTGTCGGCGGTTTTCAAAAACAGTTCGGCGATCTGCTCATAGCCGGCTTTCTTTGCAACGGATGCGAAATATGTATATTTATTTCTTGCTTGTGATTCGCCGGCAAAAGCTTCTCTCAAGTTTTTTTCTGTTTTTGTGCCGGCATACGGATTTTTGCTGTTTTTTACAGGCGTCGTGTCCTCTATCTCCTCGAATCTGTATGAACTCGCATTGCAAACGGGGCACTTTTCGGGCGCGTTTTGAGCGACGACTTCATAGCCGCAAATCTTGCATCTGAACTTTTTCATAAATATCTCCTTTATGGTTTCTTTGATTTATATTTTGAGTTTAACATTAAAACCGATCGAACGCAATATATAATTTTCATAATACTAATAATTCGGCTTCGATTTTAATTGCGTCGTTTGATATCGAAACTACATAAATGCGAGTATAAAAATAGCAAACGCGCTGCGATTTTCGGTGAGCATAAACAAAAACAGCCGCCGCGCGACTGTATTTGCAGAAAGATTAAAGGTTGATTATTTCAATTTTTATTGTTTTCGCATTATATACAAATATTTACGTAAATTTATTGGAAATTCGCAAATTTTATTAAAATTTTATTTATGGGCAACTTCTTGCCTTTAATGCTTAATATAGCGAAATACAAGCGCCGTTCCCGCCTTTACGTCTATTTCGATCGGGCCGCCTTTTGACACGTTGGACAAGCCGCGAGTGTCCGAAGAAGTGAGGAGAAGATCTTCAAGCGGATATTCCAGATTGTCCGAGCAGTTGACGATGGCGTTGCCTCCCAAGGGGAGTATGGATATAGTTTCGCCCTTTTGCGAGTTTATTTGCTTTTTGCCGCGCACTAGATATATATTGAGCCACTCTTCCTCGGCGCACGCTTGCATGCCCAGATCCGCCGCAAGCCGCATAATGGCAAAGTTGCACAGAATATGGTCGTATCTGCCGCCCAAAACGCCGTAAAAAACTATCTCGTCGGCACAGAGAACTTCATTGGCGTAATAAACGGCAAGCTCGCCGTCGCCGGCATTTTTATGGGAGTCATGCTCTATTATTTCGCCGTCGAAGTCGTTCGGCTTCGGCATCGAATCGAAATCGCCGAGCAATATGTCGGGCTGCACGGGGCAGGTGAGATAGCCTGCGTCGCAGCAGATTATTTTGTCTGCCTTAATCGTGCGCGAGACGGGATTACCGCTGTTGAGCACAATAGCCACTCTCATTGCAGGAGTTCCTCTATGGTTGTTTGGTGATATATGATAAATTTGTCGAAAAAGTCGGCTATATCCATTTGCACCTGCGCTTCGCAACGGTCATAGATCACATCGTGCCGTGCCCCTTCATAGAGATGCAATTCGCTTTTGACGCCGACTGATAGGTACATCAAATGCAGCTTTGTCACGCCTTTGCCGTATACGCCTATGGGATCGTCCGTGCCGCTGAAAATGCCGATAGCCGTGGTCGGATCGAGTTTTGCTTTGGCTCTTCTCGAATACAATTTTCCCACCTCGCGCAACATATGATAGCAGAAACTCACGCTCATATTCACTCGCATCAACTTGTCGCGCGTCAGTTCTTCGCGGCGTTCGGGGATGCTGTTTAGCCACTGCATTTTGCCGCTGTCGCCCTTATAGTGGTAGTGATTGTCGCTTATTTTTCTCGTAAGTTTCGGACGCCAATTGCCGGCGACAAACGCTATGGGGGCAAGCACTATGCCGCCCAGCCTGCCTTTGTCGCGCATAAAGCCCGTGCCGACAAGCGCGATAGCCTTTGCGTCAGTGTCGCATTGCGCGAGAGCTTGGCAGAGAAAACTACCGTAACTGTGCCCGAGAAGAAATATCGGGAGGTGGTATTTTCCCTCCAACCATTGCATGAAGTATAATTCGTCTTTTATCGTCTTTTTGAAGATATTGCCTTTATGTCTGCCTCTGTTTTCGTCTTTTTCAGTCCTGCCGTGTCCGCGATGATCGTCCGCAAAAACTATATATCCGCGTCCGTTCAAATACTCGGCGAAGCGATTGTAAAAGCCGGCGTATTCGCCCATGCCGTGCAACACCATGACGACGCCTTTCGGCATATCTACATCGTCCCACAATGTGACGTATATGGGGGTTTTGTCAAAGCTTTCAAGAAAAAATTCTCGCATAATATCTCCTCGGCGGCATTGCCACATGAGGGAATTATACAACACATGATGTCGTTTGACAAGCAAATGCCCACCCCTTCGCACAAAATGCCGAGGGCACACTAAATTGCGTCAATCTATTGATTTTTAGGCAAAAAAATATTATAACTATAACTAAAGGAAACATATATGCGAGATTTCAACGATCAAGATACCAATATTATCCCCGATAAGGAGTATAGCGGAGGAGTGTCCGGAGCCGCTTTTGCCGGCAATCCCGATATAAAAGAGTTCAATCCCGAACCCGACAACGACGCCGCTGCGCGCAGGAAGAAGGCGGGTAAGTTGACAAGCATCGTCACGTCGCTTCTCGCCGTGTCTATGCTCGGCATATCCGTGATTTTGCCAAACGTAGCCAAATCTTCTGCGCAAGCCAGCATAGAAGACGTTTGGGCGACCGACAGCTCCGTCGGATGTTTTGTGCTCGCCGACGGGCAGGACGGGTTGAGCGTAGTGATATCCAACTACTTCACAAAGCGCACTTTCGATATTGAGGACGGCGAAAACACATTTACGGCAGAAGGGTTGAAACCCAATACCGAGTATAAGGTCGAGGTTCGAAGCGAAGCGTATCTCGGGGGAAGCACCGTGCTCGCTTCCAAAAAGATTCGCACCGAAAAAAGCAAAAATTTATAAGAGATGATTATGGAAAAACTTAAATTGACCAAACCTACCAAATCGCAAATATTGAAGTTGATTATTTTTATCCTGTTTGTGGCTGTGACAATCGTTTCCTATGTGTTTGCAAACGAGATCCGCGGAGAGGATTCCGTTTTCAATAGAAACGTAAGCGACAACAACTTTGTGCAAGCGCTCTATTCCAGAGGCGTTCCCGGCATTGTGATTACGATACGGGTCATCACCATAACCGCCGCCATTTCGCTTGTGCTTCGCTTCATAACGAGAAAAAGTTTTGCGCATACCGCTCGCGGTATTACGATAACCAAGTTGCTCGAAAGTTTTATAAAGTGGGTGATCGCGATCGTCAGCATTTTACTCGTCCTCGGAGCGTGGGGCGTTGATACGAGCACTTTGCTGGCCAGCGCCGGGATCTTAACGCTTGTCATAGGCCTCGGAGCGCAGAGCCTTGTCGCAGACATAGTCGCCGGCATATTTATTGTTTTCGAAGGCTCTATAGAAGTGGGCGATATAGTCATAGTCAACGGTTGGAGAGGCACGGTGCAGGAGATAGGCATTCGCACGACAAAAGTGGCGGACGCCGGCGGCAACTTAAATATAATAAATAACAGCGAAATAACAACGATCATAAATCAAACCAAGGCAAATTCGCTTGCCAAAATAGTCGTCGGCATCGAGTACGGCGAGTCGCTGGGCAGGGTGGAGAAGATCCTGACGGACCATCTGCCCGACATAGCGACGCGCATTCCCACAATCATAGACGGTCCCACATACAAGGGAGTGGACGCTCTCAATACGTCGAGCGTTGATCTGCTCATTGTGGCGACTTGCAAGGAGGAGGATATCTTCCAAGTGCAACGCGACTTAAATCGAGAAATAAAGTTGTTGTTTGACGCCGAGGGCATAAGCATAGCGTATCCTCAAATCGTCGTCCATAGAGCCGAGTTAAGCTCCGATGAGACAAAAACGGAAGCGGAATAAAGGAGCGAATATATGGAAATTGTAATTCCCAAGGGCTTTTATATAGGTCATTATGAAGACCAATTTACGGGCGTTACGGTCGTGTTGTCGCCAAAAGGCGCAATGGGCGGTTGCGACTGCCGCGGAGGCGCGCCGGGAACACGCGAGACGGATCTGCTCCGCCCCGAAAAGATGATGGACAGCGTAAACGCCGTGGTGCTTAGCGGCGGTTCGGCATACGGACTTGCGACGAGTGTGGGAGTCATGGAATATCTTCGCGAAAAGGGTTGCGGTTTCAAATCCATGGGCAAAATTGTGCCTATAGTCACGGGAGCGGTGATTTTTGATCTCAATCAAAAGGAATATCACTATCCGACAGCCGAATACGGACTTAAAGCGTGTCAAAACGCAACAAGAAGACCTACTTTCGGCAATATAGGCGTCGGAAGAGGCGCGACCGTAGGTAAGATAAGAGGCTTGAAAAACGCTTGCAAAAGCGGCGTTGGCGCAGCTACGGTCAAGGTAGCGGGCGTAAATGTGACGGCTATTGTGGCAGTCAACGCGATGGGCGACGTATACGACGAGGACGCCGGAAAGATCGTGGCCGGTGCAAAGGGCAAAGACGGCAACTTTATAGACACCGAAAAATGCCTTGCAGACGGCGAATTTTTGAAGTTGCTGCTTGGCACAAATACTACGATCGGCTGTATAATTACGGACGCAAAACTTGATAAAGTGCAGACGAATAAGATTGCGAGCATTTCGCACAACGGTCTTGCCAGAGCGATACGCCCCGTACACACCGATTATGACGGAGACACTATGTTTTGTCTTGCGTCGGGCGCAAAACCCGTACTGAACTTTGCCGTTTTGCAGTCTGCCGCAGTGAAGGCGACAAGGCTTGCGGCCGTCAACGCCGCCAATTCGACCGCGCAATACGTGATAGCGTCGGATTTGGATGAAGAACAATAAACGGATCGGTCAGAATGCCGATATCATATTTTAGGAGGACATTATGGCAAAAATTATCACACTATATTTTTCGCGTACCGGGCAAAATTATTTTGACGGCAGCGTAGTTGAACTTAAAAAGGGAAATACCCGTCAAGCGGCAGAATACATACAGGAGGCCGTCGGGGGAGATCTGTTTGAAATAGCTCCCAAGAAGCACTACGCAGACGATTATTACGATTGTATCCGCGAGGCGAGGAAAGAGCATGACAACGGCGAGCGCCCCGAAGTGGTTGCATATCCCGAAAATATCGAGGATTATGACGTCATTTTTATAGGTTACCCAAATTGGTGGGGGACTTGCCCCATGGCGGTATTTACGGTGCTTGAAAAGCTTGATCTCAAGGGTAAAAAGCTTGTGCCGTTCTGCACAAACGAGGGCAGTGGACTCGGCGTCAGCGAGAGGGAAATCGCAAGCGTATGCAAAGGTTCTACGGTGCTTCCCGGTATCTCTATCCACGGCGCAGAAGTAGTGGCAAACCGCCAACGCATAATGGATTGGGCGCGTGCTTCGGCAAAATAAAACCCAAAATTACCTATAATTTTATGAGGGTTGCGTGTAGATTTCGCGACCCTTTTATTATAATATTTTTTAAAAATAAAAAATTGCGAGCAATCTCCGATTATGCTCGCAATATTTATTGGCAGGAGCTATAGGAATCGAACCTACACCGTGGGAGTCAGAGGCCCATGTGCTACCACTACACCAAGCTCCATCGCAAGGAGCATTATATACTATAAGCCCGATTTTGGCAAATACTTTCAATCAAATAATAAAAACAAAATCTTATTTCTTGACTTTTGCCGACGGAGTTGCTAATATGGTGTAGCATTATTTATGCGGACGAATGAAACTGCCCTAACGGGGTGTAGCGCAGTTTGGTAGCGATGATGAAGTGACGCTTCGCTACTCCATGCGCGCCCCAAAAAAATAGTTTTATACCCATGTCGGGGTGTAGCGCAGTTTGGTAGCGCGCATGGTTCGGGACCATGAGGCCGCGAGTTCAAGTCTCGCCACTCCGACCA
>CANREO010000046.1 GCA_947629635.1 uncultured Clostridia bacterium | reverse complement strand
GGCGACACTTTTGTGCCGCCGTTGACTACGGCGGAAGTCGCGCCAATCAGCCCTATAGGAGTCACTGCCACAGCTTGTCCGAAACCTATTCGCGCAAGGTCAACGGTTTTGACGGCGTCCCTTGAAATAAAAATTCCGCAAGTTTCTCCGGTCATATCGACTCCCGTCTTGCGCGTCAGCCCGAATGCGGAGAGATAGTCATAAAAGGTATTTGTGCCCATTCTCAGAGCGCAGTCCATAAACACGCAGTTGCAACTGCCCTCAACGCCTTCGCCGAAGTCTATCGAGCCATGGCCTTTGCTCTTCCAACAGCGTATTTTTTTACCGTCAACGACTTTAGACCCCACGCAATAGAATCTGTCCGACGTGCGCACCGCACCGGTATCCAATGCGCTTGCCGCAGTCAATATCTTAAAGGTAGAGCCCGGCTCGTATACGGAAGATACTATATTGCTTTTGGACCTTCCGAAAAGCGTTTCGAGATCGTCTCGAGGCACGTCGTTTAAATCAAAAGACGGATATTCGGACAGAGCCACTATATCTCCCGTAGTATAGTCCATGACAATGCAGGCAGCTGCTTTAGGATTAAATTTCGAAACGGCATTGGCGATCGCACCGTCGACTATCTGTTGAATGCCGCTGTCAAGCGTAGTGACTAAATCCAGTCCGGCTATCGACGGCAAATAATAAGTGCTTTGCCCGTCAATCGCTCTGCCGATCAGATCCGATTGCGTAACAAATCTTCCGTCGACTCCCGTCAGATATTTGTCATAATAGGCCTCCAGTCCCGTCTGTCCATAGCCGTCGCTGCTGCAAAAACCCAGCACTTGCGTCATAAAATCTCCGTACGGATAATATCTGAAATTGTCCTCGGCATAATATATGCCGTCAAGGCCGCTATCGTAAATGGCGCTAAGTTGTTCCTTGGTGACGCCGGACGCAACCCTCACCTCCGATGTCCGCTTCGAAATTTTTTCAAGCGTATCTGCATAGTCATATCCCAAAATTTCCGCAAACATTTTGGCTATCGCCTGCTTATCGGAAGCATCGCTTGGACGGACGTACAGCGTATATCTTGTGGCGGTAGAGGCAAGCACTTTGCCGTTTCTGTCAAGTATACTGCCTCTCGGCGCGTCCGTTGGCAGATCGCGCACCCATTGCGAGAGCGCTTTGGTTTGCAAAGACGCGCCGTCAACTGCTATTACGAAGATCATTTTGATAAAAACGGCGCAAAATAAAAAGACGACCAGCAGTAAAACTGCCGGTAGCCTTTTTGTTGGGTTATACAGAATATTTTTGCTATTTTGTCTATCAGAATTTGACCTCATATTCTGAGTTTATTTGCAAGTCGGCGTCATTATGACTCTCTTGTACGGCTTGCGTACTCTTTGCCGAAGATGACGGAACAACCGCTTTGCCGCTGTTTATCTTGCCGGCATATGCTATTATCAACGCCGCTACGGCTACAACGCACATCACGTATGCGCCCAATATCAGTTTGCCCTTGAGGCTCAACCTGCCGCGACGACGCGTATGCTCGGCATTTTTGACAAGCTCCGCCTCCTTAGCCGTTTCGCTGTTGATCGCCGGAGAAAAGGACTGTTGCATCTCGTTCCTTTGTACGGGCTGATAGACGGGAGCGTAACCGTAACTCTGTTGCGGCATGGTCGCAGCATCTTGCATATACTGCCCGACGGGAGCCTGTTGACGCACGTAATAAATATCGTTTACGGGAGCTTGAGGGATATAGTAATTTTGTTCGGGTTGCGCATATGCGGAGCGCTGGGCATACGTCTGATCGTATGTCGCAAAATTAGATTGTTGCCTCATTCCGCAGAGGTCAGCCTTGTATGCCTCATAAGAGGGAAAATCCACTCTCCTTGCCTCTTGTACATCGTTTTTTCTGAGCACTTCATCGATTATAGACATATCTTTTCTCCTTATCTCCGCATGTATTTCAGTTGGTTAGATGCCTCAAAACCAATCTGTTGTATATATCACCCGACTTTTCGGATTATTCTGAGCTTTGCGCTCTTTGCTCTTGAATTTTCCTGTAGTTCTTCTGGAGACGGTTCTATGGGCTTTTTTGTGACAAGTTCCGCTTCCCTATGATGTCCGCATGTACATACAGGGTAATCCGGCGGACATATGCAATCGGTGCTCAGTTTTTTGAAGGCCGTCTTTACAATCCTATCTTCCAAAGAGTGAAATGTGATGACCGCCATTCTTCCCCCGGGCTTCAATTGCCTCGCAAGCTCTATTATTGCCTCCTCGAGCATTGTCAATTCGCCGTTTACGGCAATTCTTATGGCTTGAAAGGTTCTTTTTGCCGGATGACCGTACTTCCATCTGGTTGCGCTCGGATAACTGTCCTCTACAATCTTCGCAAGTTCGAGCGTTGTCGAAATTGTCCTCTTTTGCCTTTCGCGAACTATATTTTCGGCTATTCGTTTTGCAAGCCTCTCCTCTCCGTATTCGTAGAGGATGTTGCAAATCTCGTTCATTCCGTATTCGTTTACTATATTGAACGCCGTCAGATATTGCCCCCTGTCCATCCTCATGTCGAGAGGAGCGTCGTGCATATAACTGAAACCGCGTTCGGCATTGTCCAGTTGATAGCTTGACACGCCGAGGTCAAGCAATATACCGTCCACTTTGTCAATGTTCATATGCCGCATATCGTTGACAAGATTTTTGAAGTCGTCATGCACAAAACTCACCTTGTCTTTATAGGCGCTCAAGCGCTCGCTTGCGGCAATCAATGCGTCCTCGTCTTTGTCCACCGCTATAAGTCTTCCCGAAGTAAGACGTTTTACGATTTCCTCAGAATGCCCGGCGCCGCCCACCGTACCATCGACGTATGTGCCTTCGGGCTTGATATCAAGTCCCTCGATACACTCGTTTAGCATCACAGGTAGATGTACAAATTTCATAGCCGTCAAAGTACGGGGTCATTCCCCCACGGCGGCGGAAAGTTCTTCAAGCAAACTGCCGATTCTGTCGGCGTCCAAAAGTTCCTCCCTCTCGTCGTATCTGTCAGTCGGCCACAGTTCCAAATAATCGAACATTCCGACAAATTCCACTTCTCTTTTAATGTTGAATTTCTTCATCACTGCGTCATCAAGGGCAATTCTGCCTTGCGCGTCGACCCTTTGCTTAACGGTCATCGCAAGAAGCGCAGATTTCGAATCCGTCTTTTTTCTGTCGTAAAGAGGCGCGTCAAAAAGGAAGTTGTGTTTTTTAATAAACATCTCCTCGGACATCACGTTCAATCTGCCGCCGATCGAAGGCGCAATATAAACGACAGTGCCTAAAACGTCGGAGAACTTGGAAGGTATTCTCACCCTGTTTTTTTCATCGAGCGCAACGCGCTGATGGCCTGTCGCTATGCCGTTCATTTTGATCTTTAGCCCCCTTTACATTTGGAAGTTTTGCGTATTGTGTTTGAATTATAACATCCTAAAATATAGATGTCAATAGATTTTACCATTTTTGCCCACGATTTTTTTCACTAAATATTGACAAAATAAAAAAAATTTTTTAGATTTAATTCAATATTTAACTAAATGATTAAAAATTGAACCAATCTGTCCGTTTACGCATTATTTTTGCGAATTGTATCGAAAATTCAAACGTTGCGTCTCGCTTTCACCCATATCGGAATTCTTTCATAAAATGCAACAGCAAACAAGGAGGTAAAAAGATGTCTTTTTGCAATAACAACTCTGCCGGCGGTTGCCCCGGCAACATCAACGGCAACCCTCTGAACGGTCTGTGCGAAAAGGTCTGCATACAGACGACGAAAATTTTTGACGCCTGCATGCTTCAGACAAGCATCGACAGCACTGTCACGCTGACCGACCTTTCCCCCGCAAACCCAACGCAACCCCTGACCTATGTGAGCGGCGCGTCGACCTCTAGCATCGGCACCATCACAGCTCTCACCGTCACTCCGATCGCCGACAGACCGGGACTGTCAAGAGTGACGACTACGATTTCTATTCCCATACAAATCGCTTACACGGACGCAAACGGCGTGGCCGGAGTCGGCACAGGTTCCATAAGCGTGTCGCAGGATGTCATCATGTGTGTGCCCACAGGCAGCGTGATAGCGCCCGTTATCGCCGCTACGGTAAATATGGCCGCTCCAAGAGGTACATACGTGGGCGACAATACCTTTGCGATCACAAGCTGTGTCACCATCATTTTGAAAGTACAAGCAGACGTCAACTTGCTCATTCCTTCATACGGCTACTGCAAGATTCCCCAATGCACCGAATTCAGTCAGGACGCATGTCAGGGCGTGTTCGATATGCCGCTGTTCCCCGTCTAAACGCACAATAGCGAAAAAGCACTCGAATGAGTGCTTTTCTTTTACGAAAAATTATATTTATTTATATAAAATCTTTTTATCTTACAACTCGCATATTTCTACAAGTCTGTTTTTGACCAAATCGCATGATGTCAAAAAATATTCGATCCCGTTTTTTTTCAAATGCGCATTTGCTCGCACTCCTTTGCCGTGAAGATGCCCGTAGACAACGTATTTTACCCCGTATTGTTCCAAAATGCGAGTGACCTCCGTATCGTCAAAATCTGCGTCGAAAGGCGGATAATGCAAAAGCGCAATAAGCACGTCCCCCTCATTGGCAATGCGAATCGCGCTATCTAACGAAAGCTTAAGTCTTATAAGTTCGCGTTCGTAAATTTTTATGTCTTTTTCCTCACATGTATTATCGGGGATGTTCCAGCCTCTGCTACCGGCCACGACAACGCTTTTGTCGGCCGATGACAATATCCTGCACGCATTATTTTGGATGAAAGTAAATTGAGGAAAATTGCTTTTCATCTTGCCGAGAGAGTGCCAATAATAATCATGGTTGCCCTTGCAAACGATCTTTTTTCCGGGCAGTTTGGAAATCAATGCATAATCGGGCGCAGCCTCTTCGATACTCATGCCCCAGGATAAGTCTCCGCCAAGCAGAACCACGTCGTCTGCCGTTACTCGATTTTGCCAATCGGCGCGAATTTTTTCAAAATGATCCTGCCACCCATCGCCGAAAATGTCCATGGGTTTTTCCACAGCCGTCGAGAGATGCAGATCGCTTATAGCAAACACTTTCATAATTATATATTATCATATTAAAAAACTATTTTCAACAAAATAAACGGGGCGGTAGCGTTACCTTAAGTTTGCTTTGAAAAATATCAAATAATTCAAAAATCCTGTAAAAAATGTGATAACATTTCTAAAATTTGCGGAATTTTAGAATTCTTTTGTCATCATTATGTTAATATATTTACTGGATATATTAAAATTTCGATTGTTATTCTTACGCGAGCGAAGCCAATAATACATCGATGCGCTCGATAAGATCGTCCTTCCCCTGTCCGGTTTCAGAGGATACCATAATTATATTTGCGGGTCCTACGCCAAGCGCAGTCGCGATAGCGCTTCTGGCTTTTGACTGTTGAAGTTTTGAAAGTTTGTCCGCTTTTGTCGCTATAATTGTCATCGGGATACCGTACGCGTACAAAAATTTCAACAGCAATTTGTCATCCTCGCTTGGAATACGACGGATGTCCACAAGCACGAAAACGTTTATCAAGTTTTGGCGATCGACAAGGTATCCGTCTATCAATCTCCCCCAGTTTTTCTTTTCCTCTTTGCCTACTTTTGCAAAACCGTAACCGGGCAGATCCACAAAGAAAAATTGCCCGTTGTTTATCTCAAAGAAGTTTATAAGGCGCGTTCTCCCCGGCTCGGAAGAGGTTTTTGCAAGCTTCTTCTGCCCTACCATCATATTTATGAACGAAGATTTGCCTACGTTTGACTTCCCCACAATCGCAATTTCGGGGCAATTGAAATCGGGAAGTTTATCCAACTCCGCAACGGATGTAATAAATTTTGCCTGTTTTATCATATTTCACAAAAAAGATAGCGCGTTTTGCGCTATCTTTATTTTTATGCAGTTTTTCCGTCGACGTCGGTCTCCTGCCTTATGACGACGGGTGCGCTGCCCTCTATCGTATCCTTTGTTATCACTACCTTTTTGATGGTGTTGTCGGAAGGAATTTCGAACATCAGGTCAAGCAATACGTCTTCGAGTATCGCCCTGAGGCCGCGTGCACCCGTGTTCAGCTGAATTGCCTTTTGAGCCACTGCACGCAAAGCGGCCTGTTCGAATTCCAACTCAACGCCGTCTATCGCAAATTGAGTGATATATTGCTTTGTAAGCGCGTTTTTGGGCTCTGAAAGGATCTTGACAAGTGCATCCTCGTCAAGCGCGTTCAACCCGACGCAAATAGGCACCCTGCCTACGAATTCGGGAATGAGTCCGTATTTGATCAAGTCTGCCGGTTGCAAAGCCTCTATCAACTCGTCATAGCGGAAACTTATATCACCTTTGACAGAAGAGCCGAATCCGAGTTTGGAGTTATCTTTTCTGCTATCGATGATCTTATCCAGATCCACAAATGCGCCGCCCAACAAAAAGAGGATATTTGTGGTATCGAGTTGGTAGCACTCCTGATTTGGATGCTTCCTGCCGCCCTGCGGAGGCACGTTGGCAATCGTGCCTTCAATAATTTTGAGCAGAGCCTGTTGCACTCCTTCGCCGCTCACGTCGCGCGTAATTGAAACATTTTCGCCCTTTTTGGCGATTTTGTCTATCTCGTCGATGTAGATGATGCCTATTTCGGCGCGCTTTAGATCGTAGTTGGCGCTTTGAATAAGTTTCAACAAAATATTTTCAACATCCTCGCCTACATAGCCGGCTTCCGTCAAAGTGGTTGCGTCGGCCACTGCAAAAGGCACGTTGAGGATGTGCGCAAGCGTCTTGGCAAGCAAAGTTTTGCCGGAACCCGTAGGCCCGAGCAAAAGTACGTTGCTCTTTTCTATTATGACGTCGTCTTTTTCATCGTTTATGCGATTTATGCGCTTGTAGTGATTGTAGACGGCAACGGAGAGCACTCTTTTGGCGTTCTCTTGCCCTATAATATATTCGTCAAGTTTTTCCTTGATTTCCTTAGGCGTATACAAACTCAGCCCGTCCGAATTATGTTTTTCCTCTTCATTCCCGAGGATATAAACGCACTCGTCCACGCATTCGTTGCAAATGCTCACGCCGTTGGGACCGCATATAATTTTTTCCACTTCGCCTGCGCGTTTTCCGCAAAAGCTGCAGTGTTGTGCCTTACGATAATTCTCCATTGTCACCTCCAGCAGGGCACGTGTGAAAAACAATCATTTTCTCGATTAGAAAATCTTGTCCACAATGCC
>CANREO010000045.1 GCA_947629635.1 uncultured Clostridia bacterium | reverse complement strand
CCGAATCTGCGATGTATTTCTATCTGAGTCGCCACCGTATCCGCCACTACTTCTCTGCCGTCCCTGACGATGGCACAAGCCGTCTCATCGCAGCTGGATTCTATTGCGAGCACAATAAGATCATATTTGTCTCTAAGGTCATTCATATGCAAAAAAACAACTTTTATCAATACAAATTTGACATTTTAAGTATCATTTCTGTATAGAACTCAATTTAAGGTATTCGTTTATAAATCCCTCCAGGTCGCCGTCCATAACTGCCTGAACATTGCCCGTTTCATACCCTGTACGATGGTCCTTGACCATGGTGTAAGGGCAGAAAACATAACTTCTTATTTGGCTGCCCCACTCTATTTTTTTCAGTTGTCCGCTTATTGCAGCAGCCTCTTCCTCGCGTTCGCGTTCGCGCTTTTCAATAAGCTTGGAACGCAACATTTGCATAGCCACCTCTCTGTTTTGTATTTGGCTGCGCTCGTTTTGACAAGCGACTATGATGCCTGTAGGGATGTGTGTGATCCTTATCGCGCTCTCCGTCTTATTGACATGCTGTCCGCCGGCGCCGCCGGAACGATAGGTGTCGATTTTCAAGTCCTCGGGACGTATTTCTATCTCGGAAGTATCGATTATCTCAGGCATGACTTCAAGCGATGCAAACGAAGTGTGCCTCCTTGCGTTGGCGTCGAAAGGAGATATGCGCACAAGCCTGTGTACACCCTTTTCCGCCTTAAGATATCCGTATGCATTGTCGCCTTCTACACGAAAAGTTACGCTCTTTATTCCTGCCTCGTCGCCTGCAAGAAAGTCAAGTTCCGTACAAGTCCAACCCTCGCGCTCCACATAGCGCGTATACATTCTGTACAGCATGGAACACCAATCCTGCGCTTCCGTTCCGCCGGCACCGGCATGAAGGGTGAGTATGGCGTTGAGGGAATCATATTTTCCGCTGAGAAGGGTGGCAAGCGAAAGCCCCTCGACTTGATTGCCCAACTCTTTTACGGATGCGACGAGCGCCTCGTCCTCCTTCTCATCAGCTTCGAGCTCCACTATCTCTACCATATCGATCGCGTCATCAATTCGCGCAATCATTTTTTCAAACTTTTCGAGTTTGCTTTGCAACTGGCTTATTTCCTTCGATACTTTCTGCGCATTTTCGGCATTTTCCCAAAATCCGACGCCGTTTTGAACTTCTTCAAGTTCTTTGATGCGTTCTCTCATTTTGGGTGGGTTTATACTTTCATATGCGCGCGTCATTTCCGCGCGCATCTCGACAAGTTGATTTTTTATTTCGTTGTAGTCAAGCATACTCCTCTCCGTCAAAGTTCTGATTGTTTACATTTTTCAAAACATTTGCTTTTTACGCAAATTTAAGTGCTAAAATTCGATCAGTCGTTTTTTCCACAGCAGTGTTTATATTTTTTGCCAGATCCGCAGGGACACGGATCGTTTCTGCCGGGTTTGGACGTAGATACGCTCTTCTTTGCCGCAGCGATCTGCTGATTGAGCCTGACGGGAGCGCCCTCTCTCTTTTCCACTTGCAGTTTCATAAGTATCGCCGCAGTCTCCGTATGGATGCGATTGACCATATCGTCAAACATTTCGGCGCCCTCTTCTCTGTAGGCAATAACAGGATCGCGTTGGCCAAGCCCACGTAGTCCTATACCACGGCGCAGAGCGTCCATAGCGTCTATATGATCCATCCACTTTGCGTCTACGGTTTTAAGCAGCACCACTCGCTCCAATTCGCCAAAGTCAAATCCGTCGGCTTTGAGTCTGTCCACTTTATCGTTGTAGTCTTTGACGGCGACATCCAGCACCATATTCTTAAGTTTATATACGTCAAAGCAGCTGCACACGTCCGAATTCATCATATTTGTGCCTTCGGGCAAAATTTTCTTTTCAAGAGCGGCATTGAATGCGTCATAGTCCCAAGTGAGATAGTCGGTCTTATAATCGGCGTAAGTGCCGATGATATCCTCTGCGAGGTCGCCTATCATAGATATGATTTGCTCATGAACGTCAAGCCCGTCCAACACAGTGCCGCGCTCCTTATATATGATCTCGCGCTGTGCGTTCATCACGTCGTCGTAGCTCAACACCTGCTTTCTTATTGAGTAGTTTCTGCCTTCGACAAGTTTTTGCGCCCTTTCGATAGACTTTGTTATTATGCTGTTGGAGATCGCCGTATTGTCATCAAAGTGCATTGCTTCGGCAATGGATTTCATTCTGTCGCCGCCGAACAGTCTTGCGATATCATCCTCCATGGATATATAAAAAACCGTACTGCCGGGATCGCCCTGTCTGCCGGCACGACCGCGCAACTGATTGTCTATACGTCTGCTCTCATGCCGCTCTGTGCCTATAATGCGCAAGCCTCCCAAAGCGATGACTTTTGCCTTTTCTTCATCGCAATCTGCCTTAAACGCGGCATAATGTTCGCGATACACTTGCTTCGCGGCGATCACGTCGGGGTCGTCAGAGGCATGCGGAGAGGAGGCAAGCTCTATGATGTCGAGCTGATATCCATCCTTCTCCATCCTCTGCTTAGCCATAAACTCGGGGTTACCGCCCAACATAATATCAGTACCGCGACCTGCCATATTTGTGGCAATTGTCAGAGCGTTCAAGCGTCCGGCTTGGGCAATGATTTCCGCTTCTTGTTTATGAAATTTTGCGTTCAATACATTGTGCGGAATATGTTTACGGCGCAAAATATCGCTTAATTCCTCTGATTTTTCAACGCTCACTGTACCCACAAGAACAGGCTGTCCCATAGCATGATGTTTCAATATATCTTCAACTATCGCCGTAATTTTGCCGGATTTTTTAGTATATATGAGGTCATGTTCATCCTTGCGCATAGATGGTTTGTTGGGTGGGATGCTGACGACGTCCAACCTGTATATGCCCTTAAACTCCTCCTCTTCCGTTTTAGCTGTACCGGTCATGCCCGAAAGCTTTGCATACATACGGAAAAGATTTTGGAATGTAATAGTGGCCAGCGTCTTGTTTTCGCTTCTTATCACCACATGTTCTTTGGCTTCTATAGCCTGATGAAGGCCTTCGTTGTAGCGGCGGCCGACCATCGGTCTGCCCGTAAACTCGTCAACAATGATTATTTCGCCGTCATTGACGATGTAATCGTCGTCGCGCTTCATAATGTAATGAGCTTTGAGCGCTTGCTGAATGTGATGATATAGCTCGGTGTTTTCCAGGTCGGTGAGATTTGTCACGCTGAAAAACTTTTCCGCCTTTGCAATACCTTCGTCGGTAAGCATTATCGTCTTTTCCTTCTCTTCTATCGAAAAGTCCTCGCCCTCACGACACTTTCTTGCAAAGTTGTCGGCAGATTTATACAATTCACTCGATTTTCCACCTCTGCCAGAAATAATGAGAGGAGTACGCGCCTCGTCTATAAGTATCGAGTCTACTTCGTCGATGATTGCAAAACTCAAACCGCGTTGCACCTTATCCGCCTTTCTTACGACCATGTTGTCTCTTAAAAAATCAAAGCCAAGCTCGTTATTTGTGCAATATGTGATGTCACTCGCATATGCGGCGCGCTTATCCTCAGCGGATCTGCCCGTCACCACGACGCCTACGCTAAGGCCCAGGAATCTATACAATTTTCCCATCCATGCGGCGTCGCGTTGAGCAAGATAATCGTTGACCGTGACAATGTGCACTCCCTTGCCGGCAAGCGCGTTGAGATATGCGGGCAGAGTCGCTACAAGCGTTTTGCCTTCGCCCGTTGCCATCTCGGCGATCCTGCCTTGATGCAACGCAATGCCGCCCATCAATTGGACAAAGAAATGTCGCATGCCGAGCACGCGCTCGCTTGCTTCGCGCACGGTCGCATAGGCCTCGGGCAATATGTCGTCAAGTTTCTCGCCGTTTGCAAGCCTATCCTTAAATTGTTGCGTTTTTGCGGTGAGCTGCTCGTCGCTGAGAGCACGATATTCGTCGGCAAGCGCGTCTATCTTGAGCGCAAGTCTTTTGAGTTTCTTCACCTTTCTGTCATTTTCATTGAATATAGACATAACCATCCTTCAATCCGCGAGCGCGAATTTATCACATTTACATATTTAGATAATAATATTAAACCATTTACGGTTATTTTTCAAGGACTTAAGGCAATTTGTCAAATATAATCGACATCTCCGTCCTTACTTTCCACCGGTATCTTCTTCTTTGTGACCGCCGCAGTAAGCACTCTTACTTCTTTTGCTTTTGCTTTCAAAAGCGCCTTCGTGCATTCGTTTGCAGTAGTACCCGTCGTAAATACGTCGTCAACCAATAACAGTTTACGCTGTTTGACTTGGCTGAAAACACATGCGAAAGCACCTTCTATATTTTTTGCCCTCTCGCCGGCTGTGAGCAATTTTTGAGTGGCGGTCTCGCGCACCTTTATCAGCGCAGGCAGTACGGGAAGTTGCAATCTTTCGCCCAATTCTCTTGCCAATAGTTCCGATTGATTGAAACCGCGCTTTTTCTCCTCCGCTGCGGTCATGGGGACAAAGACTATTATATCCGCCTCCATTCCGTTTTTGAGGAACGTATCCGCCATCATCGCTCCGAGTGTATGCACAATATATTTCTTTCCGCCGAACTTGAGCGCATAAATCAATTCCTTTGCTTCTCCTTCGTATACCAAAGGCGACCTGTTCATCAAATATTCGCCACGGTCGTTTTGACAGCGTATACAATAGTCGGATTCATCAGTCAAAGTGACGCCGCAATTGAGACAAATATGATCACCTACGAACGGCGCTTTGCTTATACACTCGCCGCACAGCCTATAGCGCAATTTTTCATCCAACTCTTTACCACACAGATCGCATGTGATGTCCTCGGGAAAGAGCCCTTCGTCGATCTTGTGCGCCATGCTTACGAAAAATCTTTTGCACGCCGCTCTGAATGCCGCGGTTCGGCCGCTAAAATTCATAGCCGCCTCCGTCTGAATTGTCGTTTAAAAAATTTATCAGCAAAGAGTATCTTTGCGCCGTTTCGTTGTTGCGCACCATTTGCGCGACGGTTTTTTTCGAGCCTGAAATGACTACGGCCTTTTTGGCGCGCGTCACCGCCGTATACAACAGATTGCGTGTTTTGAGCATGTAATTGGCATCCAGAGCAATAACTACAGCGTCAAACTCGCAACCTTGCGATTTATGTATGGTCACGGCATATGCGAGAGAGAGTTGTTGTATGTCTTCATATTGATAAATCGACACTTTATCATCATCAAATCGCACGGTAAACTGCATTAGCTGCATATTGATACACTCTATGTATCCTATCTCGCCATTAAAAATCCCGGTCCCCCTTTCAAGCTTCGAGCCAACTTGTTGCGTCCACTCCTGCTGATAATTGTTTTGCATCTGCATCACTTTATCTCCCTCTCTGAATATCCCGTCTGCTACTCTCAGTTCGCGTTTGCCGGGCGAGGGAGGATTAAGCGCCTTTTGAAGTTCTCTGTTTAGGTTTATCGTGCCGGCGAGGCTGCGCTTCATGGGACAGAGCACTTGAATATCCTTAGGTTGCATCTTTAGATAACCGGGCAAACGTCTTGTCACAAGAGCAATAGTATTTGCGCAAATCTCCTCCGAACTTTCCTTCTCTTCAAAGAAAAAGTCACTGCTTCTGTTATCCAAATCGGGCATTTCGCCCCTATTGATCTTATGCGCGTTGAGAACTATCTTACTCTGTTCGGACTGCCTATATATCTGTGTGAGATAACTTACCGGGAATTTGCCGCTCTTTATAAGGTCGCTGAGCACGTTGCCGGCTCCAACGGACGCCAACTGATCCTTGTCGCCTACAAGCACCAACCGCGCGCCGCGCTCCATAGCATTGATGAGAGCGTTGAATACAAACTCGTCCACCATGCTGACCTCATCCACTATTATTGCATCCAATGGCAAGGGTACTCGTTCATTGTAAGCAAATCTGCCCTCTCCGTTTTTCCAATCAAGTTCCAACAATCGGTGTATCGTCTTCGCGTCCTCTCCAGTCGCTTGACTGAGTCTTTTCGCCGCACGACCCGTCGGCGCGCAAAGCGCGACCCTTTGCCCGAGATTTTTAAAGAGTCGAAGTATGCACTTTACAATCGTTGTTTTTCCGGTGCCAGGACCTCCCGTCACGATTTGTACTCCGTTTTGTACTGCGTCTTTAACTGCCGCCGCCTGATTGGGATGCAATGAAAATCCGGCCTCTTCTTCAAATCGTTTGACTTCGTATTCTACGTCAACTTTGTATTCCGCAGCTTCTGTCGCAAGTTGCAAAAGTTTTCTTGCAATATTCTTTTCTATATTGAAATTTCGCTTCAACATGACGGCAACATGTTCGCCTGTATCATACCTTTTCAACTCATCAAGCAAAACCATGTCCTGTATGACGTCAAGTATTCGCCTTTCAATGTCATCGCAATCGAGACTTAAAAGTGCTTTTGTGGTAGCTACAAGTTCGTTTTCAGGCAAATAATTGTGCCCTGCTCGCAACGAGGCATCCTTAAGCGAATATGAAACGGCGGCGCTGATGCGATAATCGCTGTTGCGTTCTATACCCAACTCGGCGGCTATTTTATCCGCGGTAAGAAAGCCTATCCCGTCAATATCTTCGACAAGCATATAAGGATTTTTTCGTACGTTGTCCTCAGTCTTGACGTCATAAACTTTATATATTCTGAGCGCCATATTGATGCTTATGCCCAGATCCTGAAGAAACATTATGGCGTCTTGCATCTTCTTGAGGCGCACGTATTCCATGCCGAATTCCGTCGCTTGTTTGAGTGAAATGCCCTTCACCTTGACAAGATCGAAAGGATGTTGCATCGCATCAAGCGAGTCCACCCCGAATTTGTCAACTATATTGCCCGCCTTTATAGGTCCGAGGCCGCGTATCAGTCCGCTGCCCAAAAAACGTCTTATACCGTCCAAACGCGAGGGTGCGCTGACATAAACTTTTTCCGCAAAAAACTGCTTACCGTACATTGTTCGGTTTTGAAAGCTTCCCTCAACTTTTACGGTCTGTCCCTCGCAAACGGGAGGGAAAATGCCCACAACGGTAAATATGCTGCCCTCGCAATTTATGTCGAGCACAGTATACCCTGTTTCGGGGCTGTTGAATATTACGGTTTTCACCTCTCCGGCAAGTTTTTGCATAACCTCTTTATATTGAAAACGATAGGATACCCCTATCGTTTGTGTGAAAAGATTCAGAATATATACTTTTCAAGCGCTTTTTTTATATCGTCTATTCTGTCGGTAAATTCCCATGCGAATTCGTCCCTAC
>CANREO010000044.1 GCA_947629635.1 uncultured Clostridia bacterium | reverse complement strand
CGATACGTGGGCGCGTCTGGCCACGATCGGAGGCGGAAGAACATAGTTCGGTCATAAACAATGCCCACGCAAATTTGCGTGGGCATTTAAATTGCCTTATTGTTGATACTTTCATATATAGGATCCGCCGTTTAGGTGATCCGAGATAATTTTATTCGCTTCTAAGCGCGATTGCCGGATCCTTCTTTGCTGCGATCCTCGATGGGATGAACCCCGCCATCATGCTAAGCACTACGCTTATCAACAACATGACAAGGCAATGCCACCACGAAATTGTCATAAGTCCGCTGATGTTGAATACTACCTCAAGCACCTTGCTGCCGATGAGCGACAATACGAAACTCACCACAATGCCAATTACGCCCGAGTAGCCGCCTAATATTGCTGATTCCGCAAGGAATACTCGCGATATATCTTTCTTTCTTGCTCCGATAGAGCGAAGCACGCCGATTTCCTTTCTGCGCTCGAGCACGGAAGTATAAATGATTATGGCGATCATTATCGTCGACACTACAAGCGATATAGCGGCAAATGCGATGAGCACGCCCGTGATCGTATTGGACATAGTGTCTATAAACTTCATCATAGAGGACAGATTATCATTATATTGTATCGTTTCGGAGTTGTCCGTCTGCTTGCTGTTGTACTCTTCGATAAACGCGATAACATCGTTTTTGGCGTCGAAAGAGTTGCAATATATCTCAATGCTCGTAGGCTTTGAAAGGTCGACGTTGCCGAGTTGGCGCATGACTTCGGTATGACGAAGGGGCGCAGACCCCGAAACGTGAATTTCCGTAATCCCGGCGGTTATCTCCTCGGAACTTCCTCCCGATTTGCCAAACGTGCAAGTAATCGGGCTAATGTACACCGACTGTCCGTCGTCGACAGCCTCTTCATAGCGCTTGTTCATCTCCTTGACTGCAGGCAAAGTCGACGTATAATCCTGCAAATATTTTGTGAGACCCGAAGTATAGCCGATGACGCCGCCTATCGACGTGGAAATGGTGCCCGGTTTTGGTCTTACGATGCCGACGACTTTGACCTCTTTGACGATATTTGCGTCGCTTGGGTCAAAGTCTACGCAATGTTCATCGACAAATTCCTTGTCCTGTTCAAGCCTGTTATGCATTGTCCAGGTACGATCCTCTTCCGGCGCAGAGGGATCGTCAAGCTCCAAATAGTCGGCGTTTGTCATGATCTTATAGCGCAAACTTAAAATATCCTCTATCGAATAATCGGTATCGGCAAGGAAATCTCCGCCCGGCTGCATTGCGGCTCCGACGTCGGCTTCCGATTTGAGCCCCAACAGGAAGAGTTGATAGTCCACGATACGATTATACTCGTTGACTACCACGACTACCTCATTCGGTGCAGTGGGCCATCTGGAACCCTGATCTTTGCCCACGAGCTGATACTGGCTCTCCAACATTCCCTTGCTGTCCGACATTTCGGACCACGCAAGTCTGATGAGGTCATCTAAATTCAACATTGACAGCAATCTGTTTATGCTATCACCCATAGACCCCATTTGATCGATCACTTTGCCCATCATTTCTGAGAAAGGATTGACTTTCATATAAGTTAGATCATTCTTCGGGTCTTTTGCGTAAACGTTGAACATCGTCCCATATTGATATTTTATGATTCCAAGCGAATCGTCCAAATTTTTGTCCAGATACGCCTTGAAACTTTCCAAATCGTTTTTATGAGACATCAGAAGATTGTCTTTAAACATGTCAATGATATTGCCCAACATCTTTTCGGCGGTTATCGTATCCTCGTCGAAATTTGTGTCGGGATTATTCATCGATTCCATCAAAATCGACATTACGGAGCCCAAATCGGAGCTTTCGCCGGAAATTGTTATTGGATAAGTCGAAAGCGCGTTTTCCTCAAGCGAGTTGATATATATTCCCGCGCCGTTTGAAAGCGACAAAACCAAAATTATGCCTATTATGCCTATGCTGCCGGCTATAGAAGTGAGTAGCGTCCTGCCCTTTTTGCTGAGCAGATTGGTCCAGGAGAGGTCTATAGCAGTACGCAATTTCATCGAAGACTTTTCTTGATTTCTGAGCCTGTTGAGCGTCTCCTTCAAACTTCTTCTCTTCTTTTTCGCTTTTCCGGAATTTTCGATTTTATCTGCGTCTTCTTTTTCGGGAGCGTCGCTTTGAGCATCCTCAACGTCTGTTGTCTCTTCCATAGTTGCCGTGACGTCCTCTTTGACGTCTTCGGCATCTGCAACAGGCGCTTCGTTTTGCGCATCTAAATGCGCATTATGCTCTTTTTCGCTTCTTTCTGCTTCGGCGTCCTCCTCGGTGAATGGCATTGTGTCTCCGGTGATGTGCCCATCCTCAAGATATACAATACGCGTGCTGTACTGCTCCGCGAGCATTGGGTTGTGCGTGACCATGACGACAAGCCTGTCCTCGGCGACCTCTTTGAGCAGATCCATCACCTGTATGCCCGACTCGCTGTCCAGTGCGCCCGTAGGTTCGTCGGCCAAAATGATTTCAGGATTGTTGACAAGGGCTCTTGCGATCGCGACGCGTTGCATCTGGCCGCCCGAAAGCTGATTGGGCTTTTTTTTGTATTGCGCCGCAAGCCCCACCTTGTCGAGAGCTTCCAAAGCGCGTCTACGCCTCTCCTCACGCTCAACGCCGGCAAGAGTGAGGCTCATTGCCACGTTTTTTAATATATTCATGTGAGGGATCAGATTGTAAGACTGAAAAACGAAGCCGACTCTGCGGTTTCTGTACGAGTCCCAATCGACGTCGTCATATTCCTTAGTGGAAATACCGTCTATCTGAATATCGCCCGAGGTATAGCGATCAAGTCCGCCGATTATGTTAAGGAGTGTGGTTTTACCGCAACCGCTGGGGCCTAAAATGGAAACAAATTCGTTTTTTCTGAACTCGATCGACACGCGATCCAAAGCAAGAATACTTTCCTCTTCTACCTTGTATTCCTTGGTAATATCTATAATTTTAAGCATAAAGCCTCATTTTTATTTTATATATTTAGCGCCGAGTGAGCCTATGACGGCGCGTACGCGCTATAGAACGCCCGTCGGAAGTCTTGTCATGTACGCCGCCGTATTCCCGGTCAAGCGTCGCTGTGAAAACATGCGTTTTCAGCCGGTTAATCCAGAGACAATACTCCTATTCCTCACTAAATTATAATAATTATATCACACAATTATCATTTTGGATAGCGTTTTCGACAAAAAAATCGCTCGACGGGCATCTGAAGAGAGCAAGGCCATTGTGCAAAATACGAAATTTATTCAGTCAAAAAATATTCAATATGGAGAAAAACTCCACTGTACAGTAGAAAATCGCTTTACTTTGCAGGAGAACTCTCAATGGACGTAAATATTATTAAATATTCACTTAAAGAAAACTATTTTATGCTGATTTTAATAAAAATCCATATTTTCAACTGCATTTTATTACTTTTATTACCTATTGCGAAATCGCTTTATCCCTTCGAAATGCACAAATTTTTTTTGCGAAAAGCTGTTTGTCGCTAATAAAACGCAATTTTATATTCTTCCTCGTTCAATAAATACCAATGCTCATACACGTATCGTATGGCAACTTTTTTTGGCACATATTATACGTATCGTGTTCTAAATTCGAGAAATTCATCAAATTAAAATACGTTTTGTGTTTTACAAACGCATTTAGACCGTTTTATCTTTTAACGTATTCATAAAACAAATAAAAAACGGCATTGCAGCCGTTCTTCAATGATATCTTATAAAGTCGATCAAATGTGCAAAAACTTGCGCACTTGATCTATCTTGCCAACTACAAACAGCGAAACGCCTTCCGTGAGCACCGTCTCCGGGCGCACTTCCATATCCAGGACTCCTTTAGTTTTGATGCCGAGAATATTTATTCCGAACTTTTTGCGCACATCAAGTTGCAATATGCTCTTATTGACCCAACTTGACGGCACGGTTATCTCGAATATCGAGTACGTACTGTCAATGGGTATAAAGTCGATTATGGCGTTTGACGAGCATCGCAGCGCAGTCCATTTTGCAAGTTCTTTTTCGGGATAGATGACCTCGTCCGCGCCGTTGCGCAGCAAAAACTTTTCATGTACGTCGGTGGCCGCGCGTGATATGACGTGTTGGGCGCCCAACTCTTTAAGCAATGACGTCGTCTCCAAAGAACTTTGGAAATCGTCGCCTATCGCAACGATGGCCATATCGTAATTGTCAATGCCCAGCGACGACAGAAACTCCCTGTTGGTGCTGTCGCCGATTTGGGCGCTTGTCACAGTGCCAAGCACTTCGTTGACGCGCTCCTCTTCTTTATCTATTGCCATGATGCGGACTTTGAGGCGTTGAAGCTCGTCCGCAATGTGACGGCCGAATCTGCCCAGCCCTATTAGCAATATGTTTTTCATACTTCCTCCTTTTATCCTACCGAAAGTTTTTCCTCCGGATAACGACTGATATTTTTATTTTTGCCAATAAAGGTTGCAAACACCAATGTCAGAGCTCCTATGCGCCCGGAATACATCAGTACAATGAGCACAAGCTTGGATACTACGCCGAGCGTGGGAGTGATGCCGAGCGTAAGCCCTACCGTACCTACCGCTGACGCCGTCTCAAAAAGGCAAGTGATTAGCGGCAAATCCTCTACGCTGCTTATAATTACGCCCCCAAGCACAAACAGCACCAAATACAGCACCAATATCGCGACCGCATGTTTGACCGTCTTTTCCGCAATACGGCGTTTGAAGCAGTTTGTATCGTCTTTGCGACGAAGCACGGAAAACGCAGTGAGCAACAGAACTAAAAATGTCGTGGTCTTCATGCCGCCGGCCGTAGAACCCGGCGAGCCTCCTATAAGCATGAGCAAGATCATAAGCGCTATTCCGGTGTCGCTAAGCGAAGTAAGATCCGCGGTGTTAAACCCCGCCGTACGCGTCGTAACGGACTGGAAAAAGCTCTCCGCCACACGCTGTCCCGTCGGGACGTCCTTAAACTCAAATACGGCGAAGTATATTGCCGGCAGTACTATCAAAAATGCCGTCGTCGTCAAAATGACTTTACTTTGAAGCGAATATTTGCCCAGGTGCACGCCGTGTTTTATAAAGTCATAGACGGTGGTAAAACCTATGCCGCCGACGACTATCAAAATGACCAACGTGATGTTGAGCAAAGGATTGTCCGCATATGCCGTTAGCGAAGTGTATCCCTTGCCAACGATATCAAAGCCCGCGTTGCAAAACGCGGATACGGAGTGGAATATGCTGTACCATATGCCCTTTGCGCCGAAATCCTTGCAAAATACGGGCAAAAGCAATATCGTGCCGATCGCCTCCATAATAAACGTAAACAATATCACAAAACGCGTCAATTTGACGATGCCGCTCAGTTTGGGCGCGGAGATCGCCTCTTGCATAGTGCTACGTTCGAGCAGCCCTATTCTGTGGCGCACCATCATCATGACGAGCGCCGCAAGCGACACGACTCCGAGTCCGCCAATCTGGATCATGATCAAAATGACGATCTGCCCGAACACCGACCAATACGTCGCGGTGTCCTGCACCACCAATCCGGTCACGCATATAGCCGACGTCGATGTAAAAAACGCATTCAAAAAACCGGCGCATTTGCCTTCGGCCGTAGAAAAAGGCAACAGCAAGAGCAACGTGCCTATCAGTATCGCCGCGGCAAATCCAAGCGCAATAATTCGTGCGCCCGTTAGTTTTTTAAAGATAGATCTCATCATCGACCTCGTTTTTGATATTATAGCATAACAAATAAAAAGTGCACAAAAAATTTAGTTAATTATAGAATATTAGAGTTTTATATTTTTAATTGTCGCTCCTATCGCCACTCTCGAGCATAGGTAAGAGGTTTTGGATGAGCGCCTGACAACTCTCGTAAATATCCCGATATGCACTGTAAAAATCGCCCGTCCACCAAGGGTCCGCGATGTCGTGCGGATCCTCCGAATAGTCAGCAAGCCTTTGCACCTTATTTTGAGGATCGCCGCCGAATATACGCAACATAGCGCTTACGTGACGCGTTTCCATACCCAAAAACAGGTCATATTCGTCATAGTCATATTTATTTAGTTGCCGCGCGCTGTGTGGCAAAACGGCTATACCCTCTTCGATGAGGCGGCGACGAGCCGGAGGATATATTCCGTTGCCCTCCTCTTCGGACGAAGTACCGGCCGAATATACGCGCACTTGCCCGTCCAAGCCGAGTTCTTTGAGTTTTGCCGCCGCTATACATTCCGCCATCGGCGACCGACAAATATTTCCCAGACAAACAAACATGATTTTATACATAGTCAACACTCAAAAACGAACGACAGCGGTCCATCCTGCTGCTGTTCTATAAACATATGCGCGCCGAAAACGCCGTTTTTGACGGAAACGCCTTCCTCGACGAGTTTTTGCGTGACCCTATCATACAAAAGTTTAGCTCTTTCGGGCAGTTCCGCCTGCCCGAAGTCGGGTCTGTTGCCGCTGCCCTTGCCCAAGGTCCCGGCGAGCGAAAATTGCGACACCAGTAATATTTCGCCGCCCGCTTGCTTTATCGACAAATTCATTTTACCGTTCTCGTCTCTAAATATGCGCAGATTCGACAGCTTTTTTGCAAAATAATCCGCCTGCTCCTCACTGTCGCCCTTTACTATCGCAAGAAAGACAGTAAGCCCCCTTTCGATCTCGCTTACCGTCTTGCCGTCGACGGACAACTTTGTATGAAACGTACGCTGAATGACCGCTCTCATAATTCACCACCGATAGTCTTTTGTTTGAAATATTGATAAAAATTACACTCCAATTCGCTGTTGTACAATTTGCGCGTTCTATCGGCCTGACGCCCGAAGTCGCGCTCGAAACTCTTGCACGCCGTAATGACAAAGACCTTCCATTCATCCAACTTGGTGCACATCTCGCCGAAGTCCCTGTATAGGGCATGCAATTGCTCGCCGGCCATAAGTCTCTGCCCGTACGGCGGATTTGTCACAATATAACCGCCCTTAAATCTCGACGAAAATTGTCTCATATCCGCCGTCTGAAGATGTATCCGATCCCTTACGCCTGCCGCCGATGCGTGTCTTAACGCAAGTTTGACGGCGTCCGGATTTATGTCGAAGCCGCTTATGCGCAACCGTCTGTCATGCGCCATAACCGCCTTTGCTTCTTCACGCGCAACTTCAAACGACTTTGGCGCAAATGCAAAACGCTCTGCAGCAAAGTTTCTGTTTATACCAGGCGCGATATTCAAACCAATCATCGCGGCTTCGATGGGGATCGTGCCGCTTC
>CANREO010000043.1 GCA_947629635.1 uncultured Clostridia bacterium | reverse complement strand
GCGGCGATCAGACTGTGATATAGTTTGTCTCGCCGTACATAAGTAATTTAAAATTCTTGCCAAAATCATGTCATTATGCGATAATATGCATATGACAAATGACAACCGTAAGATATACTATCTGCTTGACCAAATGCATGGTGACGCTCACTGTGAATTGAATTACGATACTCCGTTTGAGTTGCTTATTGCGGTGGTGCTTTCCGCGCAGTGTACGGATAAACGCGTTAATGCCGTCACGGACGAGTTGTTTAAGACCGCAAGCACCCCGGAGGCGTTTGTGCGTATGCCGTTGGAGGAGCTTGAAAGGCGCATTTTTTCTTGCGGATTTTATCATAATAAGGCAAGGGCCATCAAGGAAATCAGCGCCTCTGTGTTGGAGATGGGCGGCATGCCCAATACGCGAGAGGGATTGATGAAATTGCGCGGCGTCGGCAGAAAAACCGCAAATGTCGTGTATTCGGTGGCGTACGGCGGCAATGCGATAGCCGTGGATACGCACGTTTTCAGAGTGGCAAACAGATTGGGAGTTGTAAACGCCAGAACTCCAGAGCAGACGGAAGAGCAACTTATGAAGGCGTTTGACGAGAATATGTGGTCGCGTCTGCATCATCTGCTCATTTTTCACGGCAGATACGTATGCCATTCTCAGAGGCCCGATTGCGCAAAGTGCGAGTTGAGACCCATGTGCAAACATTATAAAAGCAGTATAGAAAGTAAATGAAAAATTTCGAGATAATTAAAAAACGCCGTCTGGCGAAAAATGTGTGTGAATACACGATATATGCTCCGTCGGTCGCAAGGCATTGCATGGCGGGGCAGTTTGTGATATTGCGCACGGACAATGACGGGGAAAGAGTGCCTTTCACCGTATGCGATTACTCGCGTAGCGAAGGCACGGTGCGCATATTGGTGCAAGAGGTCGGCTACACTACGCTTAAACTTGCCGAGATGAAAGAGGGCGACGCGCTTTGCGACTTCGTTGGGCCATTGGGCAAGCCCACGGATCTGTCCGAGTATGCAAAGATCTGTCTGGTTGGCGGCGGAATAGGGGCGGCGGTCATCTATCCGCAGGCAAAACAATTGCAACTTGAAGGTAAGACTTTCGATGTAGTTTTGGGCGCAAAAAATCGTGATCTGCTTATGTATGTCGACGAGTTTCGGGGACTTGCGGACGCGTTTTATCCCGTCACCGACGACGGTTCTTTCGGAATAAAAGGCTTTGTCACGCAGGAGCTGGAGCGCCTGATAAACGGCGGCATGAAATATGACTGCGTATTTGCCGTAGGGCCTCTGCCTATGATGAAAGCCGTGTGCGATGTGACGCGCGGCTATGGCATAGATACTGTGGTAAGCATGAATACGCTCATGGTTGACGGCACCGGTATGTGCGGCTGTTGCCGCGTTATGCTGGACGGGCAAGTAAAATACGCATGTATCGACGGCCCGGAATTTGACGGACATAAAATAGATTTCGACGAAGCTATGGCAAGAGGCAAATTGTATGCGGAGCATGAGCATGCATGCAGATTGAGAGGTGGGTCATGGAAGTGATAAACAGACATAAAATGCCCACGCAGCCCTGTGATGTGCGTATATGCAATTTTGACGAGGTGGCGCTCGGATATACTGCCGATCTTGCACAAAAAGAGGCCGATAGATGCTTGAATTGCAAAAACGCACCTTGTATGAAGGGATGTCCGGTCGGAGTGCGCATACCAGATTTTATTGCAGCTTTAAAAGTAGGAGATATCCGTAGATCCGCAGATATATTGCATGAAGACAACAATTTGCCGGCGATATGCGGCAGAGTTTGTCCGCAGGAAAATCAGTGCGAGAAGTTGTGCGTGCGTCGGGAAAAACTCGGAGGCGCCGTTGCTATCGGAAATCTGGAAAGATACGTTGCGGATTGGTCGTTGAAAAACGATACCGCGAAAGAAAAATGTTCGTGCAACGCGAATATTAGCGTCGCCGTAGTAGGCTCCGGCCCGGCATCGCTCTCTTGTGCGGCCGATCTGGCAAGAGCCGGCGCAAGCGTAACCATTTATGAGGCCTTGCATCAACCCGGAGGCGTGCTGGTGTACGGCATACCGGAATTTCGTCTCCCAAAAAAACTCGTAAGTGAAGAAATAGACAGGATCAAAGCGCTGGGCGTCAATATCGTCACAAACGTTGTGGTCGGAAAAACGCTGTATATCGATGAACTCCTTGACGCGTATGACGCCGTGTTTATAGGCAGCGGCGCCGGGCTTCCTTCGTTTTTGCGTATAAAAGGCGAGGGCTTGGGCGGAGTTTACAGTGCAAACGAGTATTTGACGCGCGTAAATTTAATGAAGGCATACGACAAAAACGCCGTCACGCCGATTATACGTGCCGGAAAAATGGTCGTAGTAGGCGCCGGAAACGTCGCTATGGACAGCGCGCGCACCGCTCGCAGGTTGGGCGCCGAAGTGCATCTCGTTTACCGTAGGAGCAGAGCCGAAATGCCGGCCAGACTCGAAGAAATAGAGCACGCCGAAGAAGAGGGCGTAATATTCGATCTTTTGACAAACCCCGTTGAAATTTTAGGCAAAGACGGACGGGTAGTCGGAATGAGGCTTATAAAAATGGAACTCGGAGAACCCGACGCAAGCGGCAGACGCAGCCCGAAAGCCGTTCCTGGAAGCGAGTACGAGATCGAATGCGACGGCGTAGTGGTAGCGCTGGGGACAACTCCCAACCCGATAATCAAAGATAGTTTTCCGCTTTTGGGAACGACAGTTAAGGGCACGATCGCGGCTGACGAATGCGGCAGAACCAATATCGACAGAATGTATACGGGCGGAGACGCCATGACGGGAGCCGCGACTGTCATATTGGCTATGGGCGCGGGCAAACGCGCTGCGGCGGCAATAATCGAGGACGCAAAGTCGGGCAGGAGAAAAAACTCATGAATATGTTTTTGGATTATGTAAAGATCTTTATTAAGGCCGGCAACGGCGGCGACGGCAAGGTGTCCTTTCATCGTGAAAAATTTGTGCCCAACGGCGGTCCGGACGGCGGTGACGGAGGAAAGGGCGGCGATGTGATATTTGTCGCAGACAAGAGTATAAATACCTTGATAGATTTTCGTTTTCAGAAGTTTTATCGCGCAGAGGACGGCGGCAACGGCGAACCGAAAAATTGCACGGGAAAATCCGGAGAGGATTTGATCGTGCGCGTCCCTGCAGGCACTGTGATACGCGATACGGCAAGCGGCAAGGTGATCGCCGATCTGTTTGACGACGGAGAGCGCGTTACGCTGTTGGAAGGCGGCAGAGGCGGCAAGGGCAACAACAGATTCGTGCATGCGCAAAGACAGGCTCCCACATTTTCGCAACTCGGAGAAAAGACCGAGGAGCATCAGGTGACCTTGGAACTTAAAACGATAGCGGACGTAGGACTCGTAGGGTTTCCCAATGTCGGAAAATCGACGTTGCTCAGCGTGCTGACTTCGGCAAAACCCAAAATATCGAATTATCACTTTACGACCATCAATCCCAATCTCGGCGTCGTGCAAATGTACGACGACAGTTTTGTCATCGCCGATATCCCCGGGCTAATAGAGGGCGCGAGCGAAGGCGCGGGGCTGGGACACTATTTTTTAAGACATATAGAGAGAGTCCGCCTCATCGTGCATATAGTGGATATAAGCGGAAGCGAGGGCAGGGACCCGATAGACGATTACAACAAGATAAATGCGGAGCTTGCCGCTTACAGCGAAAAGTTGGCGCAAATTCCGCAAATAGTGGTCGCAAGCAAATTAGACCTGCTTGACGATCCCGATTATGTAAAGAAATTCGAAAAGGCTATAGGTCAAAAAGTTTATACGATATGCGCGCCGATCCGCGAAGGAGTCGACGATCTTTTGAATGTCATAAAGCAAAAGGTGGATGAGTTGCCTCCGCCAATGCGCATAGAACGCGATGAAAATTTCGAACTCGAACCGAAGGCAGATCAAAGATTTTATATCACGCGCGCCGATGACGCCTCTTTCATCGTCGAAGGCGGACTTGTAGACTTTCTTGCGCAAAACGTCACGCTGTCGTCCGAACAGAGTTTTGCCTTCTTCCAAAAGGTGCTTAAGGACAGAGGCGTGATCGCCGAACTGAAAAAGCGCGGCATGAAGGAAGGGGATACAGTAATTATCGGCGATATAGAATTCGAATGGGTGGAGTAAAAACGGCGCATGGGCGTCGTTTTTTATTAGAACAAATGTCGGTTTTATAATTCGTCTATGCTTATTTGGTCGGGCAAACGATTTGCGGCGGCATTGATTTCCTTTACGAAGTGCGGCGAATTTACGGTGCCGTTGCCAAGCGGCGTCAAAGTCAAAAGCGCAATTAAAATCAATATGCTACCTATCGTAATGTAATATATTTTGTAAGGCGTGATAAAAGATACCAAAAGCAACACGACTCCCGAGAAGATATATGATTTGAAGTTGGAACGGGACAGTGCAGTTTCAAGTAATAACTTGAGCGAAAATTTGGTTTTGACCGGCGCGAGATCGGGCAGGGCATGTCTCTTTTCAAGCAATTTGAAGACAGTTCGAATTTTTACTATCTCCAATTTCAGACGCTGACTTTGCGCGACGGTGAATGCCTTTCTTTCGACTCCTCGGGCAATGACGTATACTACGCGGCGTTCGTTTTTCAATGCAAGGGAGCATACGTTGCCTATGTCGCCGATATTCAGCAAACCGAACTTAAATGCGCTGACAATTATACAATTTTCCAATAAAATATAATTGGAACCACTCTCTATATCAGCATTTTTTAGAATACATTTGAGCAAATTTATGACATATTCGTTGCCGCGTATTGAAAATTCCAAAGCCAATCTGTCATATGTATAGGGTTTGTTTCGTTTGGATCTGACATATTTTACCGTTACTACGACCGCTAAAGTCAAAGCGCAGGAAAATATCAAAGCGCCTATCGGGCTGTTAAATGCCAGCGCCGCCCAACAGAAGGTGACGAGAAGGGTTACGATCGTAAGCGTGATATAATCGATGATCTTTGCCATATCTCAATTGTTGCCACATCTTTAAGCAAATACGCAATTGCGCAAAAAATTTTTATTTGTTGAAAATCTTTTCTTTTCATATTATAATCGAATTATGGCAAAAACTTTGATATTCGGAGGCGCGTTTGACCCTCCTCATTCGCAACACGTAGCCATATGCAAGTGTGCTATGAAAGAGTTGGGCGCCGTTGATCTGGTGCTTGTGCCCACATATGCTCCCGCGCACAAAGACAGCGCATATCTCTCCTTTTTTGAAAGAGCGAAGCTCGCGGAAATTGCTTTCGGCGAGTTGGGCGCCGTGGTCGACGATATAGAATTCAGACGAGGCGGAGACAATTATTCATGCAACGTGCTGAATGTTTTGAAAGAAAAATATCAAGATATAATCTATCTTATAGGTGGCGACAGCCTTTTGGCGTTGGAAACTTGGTATCATCCGGAAGAACTCGTAAAAATTTGCCCGATCGCGGTTGCCGTGCGCGGAGGCTATGGAGCTATCGAAAAACAGGCAGAGAAGCTCACTAAAAAGTACGGCGCTGAGATAATTATCTTGAATTGCCCCGAAGAAAAGATGTCTTCGTCCGAACTGAAGTGCAGGTTATTGCTTGGAGAAACGCCCGAGGAATTGCCGATAAAAGTTGCTAAAGCAATAAAAAAAGGACATATGTTCGAGGAGTATTTGCCTTATATCGACAAACTTAAAGGATATCAGACTGAAGACCTTTTTAAGCATAGTCGCGCAGTCGTTCTTACTGCTGCAGAACTCAACGCCAGACATTCGCTCAAGCAGAATTTCAAGCAGGTATTTCTCGCCGCGCTATTGCATGACAACGCAAAACAACGTCCATCGCTTGACGGGCTCGAAGTGCCTATAGATTGTATAGGCACGCCCGTATTGCATCAATTTTTGGGCGCGAAAAAAGCGGAAAGGGATTTTGACGTGCACGACAAGTCCGTGCTTGACGCAATACGTTATCATACTACGGCTAGAAGCGACATGACATTGCTTGAACAGCTGATATACACCGCGGACAGTGTGTCATATGACAGGGATTATGACCCGATCCCAAAACTCAGAGACATCGCTTTCGAAGATTTTGACGCCGGGTTTAAAGCGGTGCTTGCTCACACCCTGAATAAACTTAGGGCAAAGGGCGGAAATATTTATCCTCTCACTCTCGAAGCGTGCAAATATTATTTGAATTGATGCTTCGCCTTGCGGCGAATATAAATATTATAAAAGGTAGGAATTTATGGAACCTGTAGAACTTAAAGAACTGATTTGCAAGGAGTTGGACGAACACAAAGCGGTTGACATCACCGTGCTGGATGTGGAGCATCTGACAGTTATGACGGACTTTTTTGTCATTTGCACCGCAAAGAGCAATAAACAAGTAAAAGCGCTTGCCGAATTCGTCACCGAGAAACTTGAAGAGTACGATCAAAAGCCGTTCCATGCCGATGGGCTTGCAGAGGGCAAGTGGGCCGTTTTGGATTACGGCACGGTGATAGTGCATATCTTCAATGATGAGACAAGAATGTTTTATTGTTTGGAAAAACTTTGGTCAGACGGCGAAAATATCAAAAAGTATAATGCTTGAAGGCGCTTTGACCATATAAGAAAGCGATAACATTCTCTTCAACAAGCTTTATATTCTCGATAAGGCAAGCTCGTAAAGATTTTGTCTTTCTTCATCCGAAAGTGCGTTTTTTATTTTGCGATAGATTTCGGTGTCAAAAAATACTCTTACGTTTTCGCACATAGATGAGCGTCTTAAGTTGCGCTCGATCTCATCTCGCGCTTTGTCGCGTTCGCTCTTTAGATAGAAGGGGGCGGTGAGTATTGCTACAACATAATTGCCGTTGTATTCGAACGCTCTTGCGGCAAGCGCCATATCGTGCTCGAGAGCCAAGCCCACGAGCATTTCTTCACTTATCGTCTTATCGTATTCGGAAATGTTTTCGTTATTTTTGTATTCTTCGTTGTCGACATGAGAATACTCATATGCGTCATCACGAAAATAAAACGGAAGTCGCACGTCGTAATCGTATTCGTAGGGTAGCAATGTGATCTTGCCGTTGTCGCCCGGTTCGAGCGGCATGGTCGATATCCCTTCTTCTATACAGCGTTCCGCCTTTACGGTTGTCTCTTGTACAAATACTTGCATATACATATTTATAGGGTGCGCTTCGGACATAAAATAATGCAAATTTTTCTTAAATCGTTGACAGCGCTCGCATATTAGGCTAATATGAAGGTGCTTCGGGGCGAGGTGAAATTCCTCACTGGCGGTAAAGTCCGCGAACCGGCCGCAAAGCGGCAGGCCGACAGGGTGCGATTCCCTGACCAACGGTACAGTCCGGATG
>CANREO010000042.1 GCA_947629635.1 uncultured Clostridia bacterium | reverse complement strand
CGAGCCGGAAGAAGGCGCGGATGTCCGTCTCGTCGGCGCGTTGGCCGCGGATGATGTCTCCGAAACTTCCCAAACGGACGAGCCCACGGTCGATGAAGAAGATCCGAAGGCGCAAGAGTGCGCGGAACCCGTTGCAGAAGACCAAACGCCCGAGGACTCCGATCCGGAGCATTCTATTGTAAAAGACGTAGCCGACAACGGTGTAGAGCTTGCGCACGACGTGGCGGAAACCTTTAAGGAAGGAGCGGAGAGTTTTGTCGACGATCTGAATAATCTTGCCGACGATGTGTCGCTTCCCGATCTGACCGACATAGCCGATGATTATGATTCGGACTTAGAGTAAGTAAAAATAATCGAATAGATGACTTGTTTTAGTCGGATATGACGTGGCACGGCTTATGTGAAGGCCGATTGGCGCAAAAATATCAATAGTGAAGGGACTGCGAATATGGGCGCAGTTCCTTTTGTTTTGCAAATAGCTCGTTTCGTTTTTATGCAATATGAGCGAGCATAACCATATGCGTTCGATGAACATCGCAATTTTCCCTTTGTACGAGAAAACGGATCATGCGATCGCGCTCGTATCCTATTGCGACATAAGACATGTCGATATCGCGATAATCAATATATAATTTATAAATAATAAATCCGACGAAAACGTTTGACAAATCAGCCGTATTTTGTTAAATTAGAGGTCGAGCCGCTCGAATACGGTTTTAAGTCGGTTATTCCGCACCCATGTCGGCGAGACTGGTCAGAGGAGGTAAATATGTACGCAATAGTTGAATGCGGTGGCAAACAGTACAAGGTGGAGCAAGACATGCTGGTCAAAGTCGAAAAAATCGACGCGGAAGTCGGCGCTACCGTGGAACTTAAGCCGCTTCTCGTCGCCGATGAAAACGGCGTGAGGACGGGCGCGGAAGCCGAGGCTTGCAAGGTTGTGGCTCAAGTAAACGCGCAGGCTAAATATCCCAAAGTACTCGTGTTCCACTACAAAGCGAAGAAGCAGGTAAGAAAGCGTCAAGGTCATCGTCAGCCGTACACGGAATTGAAGATAAATTCAATAGAGGGCTGAAATGGTCAAGGTAAAGTTCTCAACCAAAGACGGTAAGTTTGTGGGAGTCGAGTGCGAAGGACACACTGGCTATGCGGAGCATGGCGAGGACATAGTGTGCGCGGCGCTCAGTTCGGTGATACAGACAGCCGTGCTCGGGATAATAAGGATAGTCGGAGTCAATATAGGGTTCGAGACCGACGAAGAAAAAGGCTATTTGAAAGCCGTCCTTCCAAAGGAGATCTCCGAAAGCGATTGGCACGACGCCGACATTATATTGAGGACAGCGTATTTGGGGGCGTCCGACCTCTATGAAACATTTTCGGACTTTATATCATTGGAGGTAGAATAATATGTTTATCAACATTCAATTGTTCGCTCATAAAAAAGGTACGGGCTCGTCGCACAACGGTCGCGACAGCGAGTCAAAACGTTTGGGGCCCAAGCGCGCAGACGGACAGTTTGTACTGGCGGGCAACATTTTGGTGAGGCAAAGAGGCACAAAATATCATCCTGGCAACAATGTGTCCATTGGCAAGGATGACACCCTGTTTGCGCTTATCGACGGTGTAGTCAAATTCGAGCGCGTTGGCAAGGAGCGTAAGCAAGTTTCGGTTTACGCAATGGAAAATTGATTTTGACGCCGTCCTCGGACGGCGTTTTTTATTGATCATGGAAAGTTTTGAAATACCAAAGACCCCATATTTCGACATAGGCGCCACTTTGGAGTGTGGCCAAGTGTTCCGCTTTAAACCAATAGACGGAGGATACAAAATAAACGCTCTCGGGCATATGGCCGAAGTGAGAGACAGCGGCGACAGATGGATCGTAGACAGCGACAGCAGCGAGTTTTTCAACCGTTATTTGGATTTTGACACCGACTACGGGTTTATCCAACGCGAAGTGGATGATAAAGCTCTGCTTTCGGAGGCGATCGCATTCGGCAAAGGCATACACATCTTGAGACAGGATCCGACCGAAGCTCTGTTTTCCTTTATCATTTCTCAAAACAATCACATACCGCGCATCAAGGGGATCATTGAACGCATATGCGACGGCTTGGGCGACGATATGGGAGGATACCATGCGTTTCCTACGGTCGAGGCACTTGCGAGCGCCGGCGAGAGCTATTTTGCGTCGGTGGGAGCTGGATATCGCGCGGCATACCTTGATAGAGTGGCAAAAACTCTTGTCGGCGAGGATATTTACGAATGGAAAAATCTGGATACCGAGGCGTTGCGCCTTAAGCTTATGTCACTGTACGGCATCGGCAGAAAAGTAGCGGATTGCGTATTGCTTTTCGGGTTCAATCGATTTGACGTATTCCCCGTGGACACTTGGATAAAAAAAGTTTTCGAGGAAGAGTATCCCGGCGTGCCGGCCGACAAAATGTCTGTTTTACTTGTCAAAAAGTACGGAAAATATGCCGGTTTTGTGCAACAATGGCTCTTTTATTATAAAAGAGAAAAAAAAGTCTAGACAAATTATACTTTTTAGTCTAGAATAAAAATATAATATAAAAAGGGTTTTCAACTGCCCACAAGGGACGGTTGACAGAGGAGAAGATTATGGCAGCAAATAAGAAATATGTTGTGCTTGCGGACATCGAGAGCGTCAGAGTGCCTTTCAGCGTGTTCGCGTCTGCTCTTGAGGAGCTTTCTCGTTACGGTGAGATCGCAGCCTGCAAGTTTTATGGTTATTCCGCAAAACGCACCAAGGATTACGGCGAGTTTATTCAAGAAAACAGCTATGATGCGCTTTCCGCACTTCCCAAAAAGAGGAAGGGCAAGCTTGATTTGCGCCAAGTCATCGACGCCGCAAGACTTGCGCAATTCCCCAATATTGACGGATTCTTCATCATCTATGGCAACGGAGACATCACTCCGCTCATCGCGTATCTTAAGGCATACGGCAAGGACGTCGTCGCCGGCGTGATCGAACCTGATAAGAACTCCGTGCTTTGCAACAAAGTCATCATTCTCGACGATGCAGCTTCTTCTCAGACCGTTCTCAACGCAGGATACAAGAGAGTTGCCGCCGCACCTCAGAGGGTAGCGCCCAGACGCGTACAGGCAGCAAGACCGGCACCGGTTCAAGAAGCGGCAGCACCCACGCCCGTCCGTCAGGCGGCTCCGGCAGCAACGGGTGCCAGCGATGAGGAAAAGGCTCAACAGGCTTTGTGGCTGGAGCAACTCACCAAGATACTTGCCGACTAAATGAAATAATAGAAGCCATCTTACGATGGCTTTTTTATTTGTATATAATTCGCATTCGTGATGCGCGCGTTTCAAAACTGTAGGGGATTTGTATTTTTATAGACGCAAAAGCGGATAGTATATCCGCAATCCTCAACGGGTTCGCTTATTTTCACGCATTGCCAATTGTCTAGTTTGTCGAGATCGTCAAAAAATACCGTCGCTTCGCCGTCCGCGTCTACTTTTGTGATAATGGCTTCCTCGCAATAGGGGAGCATTGTTTTATACATCATTGCGCCGCCGATTACATACGCCTCGTCGTTGCCGCATTCTTTTAGGAGGGCGGAGAGCTCGTCAAGCGAGCGCGCAAGTATATATCCCTTTTGGGCTGCGTCATTGTAGTCGCCATCCGGATAAAGCACGATGTTTTTGCGGCCCTTCAGCGGCATGCCGTTTGGAAGGGAGAGAAGGGTATTGTAGCCCATTAGTACGGTTTTGCCTCGCGTATGCTCAACAAAGTGTCTCATATCCGCTTTTAGGTCAAACAACAATTTGTTGTTTTTGCCTATTCCCCATTTATTATCTACGGCGACTATTGTTTTCATATTGCAACCTCGATTTTTTTGTCAAGTTTGGTATATTTATAATCTATAAGTTCGAAGTCATCTACGGTGAAGTCGTAAAAATTGTCTATGCTTTCATTCATTTTGAAGAGTGGGGCGGGATATTGCGGATTTTTGAGTATCTCCTCCACTATAGGAACATGGCGATCATAGATGTGTGCGTCGCTTATCACATGCACAAGTTCTCCGACCTTGAGGCCGCTGACTTGCGCGAACATATGCAAAAGCACGGCATATTGCACGACGTTCCAATTGTTTGCGGTCAGCGTATCCTGGCTGCGCTGATTGAGTATGCCGTTTAGTTTGTCTCCCGTCACATTGAAAGTCATGGAGTAAGCGCAGGGATAGAGATGCATCTCATGCAAATCGGCAAAGTTGTATATGTTTGTAAGTATGCGTCTGGATTGCGGATTGTGTTTAAGGTCGTAGAGCACTCTGTCGACCTGATCGAATTCGCCCTCCGGATAGACGTGTTTTATGCCGAGTTGATATCCGTATGCCTTGCCTATCGAACCCGTCTCATCCGCCCAACTGTCCCAGATGTGGGAGTTCAGCTCATTCACATTGTTGCTCTTTTTTTGCCATATCCACAAAATTTCGTCTATGGCGGATTTAAATGCCGTTCGTCTTAGGGTGATAATGGGAAACTCTTTACTCAGGTCGTATCGGTTGACGATGCAAAATTTCTTTATTGTGTGAGCTGGAGTCCCGTCCTCCCAATGTGGACGGACATTCAACCCTTCATCGCTTATGCCGTTGTCGATGATGTCGCGGCATGTGTCTATGAATATCTTATCTGCAATGCTCATAAAATCTCCTTTCGATGTTTTAAATATTCGTTTTATATGTTTTAAACGGCATTTACGCTATTATATCTTCAGTTGCTCATTGATTGTTTTTATGGCTTCGACGTCAAATTTGACCGAGCGCCTATCATATGTCACAAGCCCGTTTATCTCTTCTTCGACGTCACTGAGTTGTGTATAAACCGTTGCGGAGAGACCCTTTTTTATGTTTGGCAGGATTCGGTTTATATAGAGTTTCGAAAACGCTTTTTGCAAGCTTGCTTTGGTCTTGTATTTTTTATATCCGAATTCTTTTTGAGAGTACGTGTGGCCCTTGACGTTTAGCGAATAGCCTCCGAACTCGCTTAAAACCAGGCAACGCTTGTCTCTTGGCATTGAAATGGGCTTAAAATAAATGTGCATGCTGCGCATATCGCCCTTGCCTTGATCATTCCATCCCGAAACACTGTCTATTAAGCGCGTGGGATCGAGCCGCTTTATTTTTTCGGTTATGCGCGCGGAGTCAAATTGCCCCCAACCCTCGTTGAAAGGCACCCAACAACACAGAGACACGCAATTTTTAAGATGTTTGACCGTTACTTCAAGTTCTCTTTCGAATTCATTTCGGCTTTCCGCCTCGGCACGCGCGAGTTTTTTGTATGAGCTCGGAGTGTTGTCTTTGATGTTTATGCCTATGAAGGCGAGCGCGCCGATATACAAAAAATTGTACTTTGTGCCGCCCGACACCATATCTTGCCACACTAGGATCCCTTCCTTGTCGCAGTGATAGTACCATCTTAGCGGCTCTATTTTTATGTGCTTTCTCAACATGTTGAAGCCCATTGACTTGACAAGTTTTATGTCCCATAACATTGCTTCGTCGGAGGGAGGAGTCAGCATACCGTCTGACCAATAACCTTGATCAAGAATACCGCTCATAAAATAAGGTTTATTGTTCAGCCCCGGTCGTTTTAAGCCGTTTTCATCGGTGACCCAACTGAATTTGCGCATTCCGAAATATGATTTTACAACATCGCTGCCCATTTTGAAAACGAGGTCGTAAAGCTTTGGGTCTTGCGGAGTCCAAAGCGCGTAATCTTTAAGTTCGAGCGTGATCTCATTGCCATAGCAAGTTGCGGCGGCAATCTGCTTGTCTGCGTCGAGGGCAATAACTTCTATTGGAATATCGCCGTGTTTTTCGAAGGAGAGGCGCAGGGCGTCGTGGTCTATATCCGGGATGATCGTCACATCCTCAATATATTCTTCGGGCAAACTTTCGAGCCATACGCTTTGCCAGATGCCCGATTGAGGGGTGTACCATATGCCTCCGTGTTTAAGGGCTTGTTTTGCGCGCGTGTGATAAGACGAGTCCGAGAGGTCTTGCACCTTAAGTTCTATCACATTTTCGCCATCCTTTAGCGCGTCTGTCACGTCAAACGAAAAGGGAACATAGCCACCCGTATGTTCGCCGAGATGATGACCGTTCAGCGTCGCCACGCAAATCATATCCACTGCGTCGAAATGCAGTACGGCGCGCGCCTTCAAAAATCCTTTCGGCAGGCAAAAGACGCGTTTGTAGTACAGCGTATCGTCGGGAGTGACGACGATGTCTTCCGGAGCCCCCGACAGCAACGCTTCGGGGGAGAAAGGAACAAGGATCTCGCCTTGATACTTTCCGTCGAAAATTTCGGATGAGGGAAGAACGGCATATTCCCACTTGCCGTTGAGACAAAAATAACCGTCGCGCGCAAATTGTGGGCGCGGATATTCCTCAAGCGGCGTGTCGCTCACTTCGAATGGGGTGCGAAGTCGGCAGATTGACATAATATCCTCCGCTTTGATTATATCATAGAACTGTCCGTCCCACAAGCATATTGAAAAAAGCCGTTACAATATAATTTGACCGTCGTTGAAAGGTATGATATAATCAATCGACGGAGGCAGATATGCAAATTTATATAGGTTCAGACATACACGGTTCCGAGGCAAATGTCAGAAGATTTTTGGATGTTGCGACACACGCCGACAAAGACGCGAAAATAGTTCTTTTGGGCGATATTTACAATCACGGGCCGCGCAATCCATTTCCCGAGGGCTATGCGCCGATGAAAGTTGCGGAACAATTGAACGCCGTACACGACAGGCTGACCGTCGTCAAGGGCAACTGCGACAGTGAAGTGGACGAGATGATAAGCGAATTTTCGTTTTTGCCTGAATATCGGTTGCCGTTTTATGGCCGTACTCTCTTTTTTACGCACGGACATAAGTGTAATGCGGATATGCCTCACAAGGACGCCGCTCCGGGAGATATCGTGTTTTATGGACATTTTCACAGGCCATCGATCAGGATCGTGGACGATGTGGCTTATGTATGCGTGGGCGCGTTGGGTATGAGCCCGGAAGGTGTGAGCCGCAGTTACGCTGTTTTGAATGAAGAAAGCATCTTTATTTGCGATTTGGATGACGGCGCCATCTTGAATTATTGCTTGCTGTAAATAGGATATGGATATTGCGATCGAAGTTAAAGGATTGACAAAATCCTACGGCGATGTGAAGGCTGTAAACGGCATCAGTTTCGAGGTGCCAGCAGGCAGCCTTTTTGCCTTTCTGGGCGTAAACGGAGCGGGCAAATCCACCACGATAAATATGCTCGGCACATTGCTTAAGCCCGATTGCGGCGAGGCAAGCATCTGCGGCGTGAATATCGTCAAACAGCCCGACAAAGTGCGCTCGCTGATCGGTATAGTGTTTCAAAATTCCGTGCTTGACAATCGTCTC
>CANREO010000041.1 GCA_947629635.1 uncultured Clostridia bacterium | reverse complement strand
GGTCACCGTTATGCCCAAAATGAATGTGTAAAGAGCAAAGGGCAACATAGAGCGTTTGGCTATGAGTTTCAAAAAAAGTTTTATTGCGAAAAGCCCCGAAATAAATGCCGCGACCGAGCCGATGATAAGGGTGCCCACATCCGCTTGAGACGGCATTCCGCTTGTCGCAACTTGAGCTCCCTCCAATATGGCCGAGCCTAAAATTATGGGTACGGAGAGCAAAAACGAAAAGTTTGCCGCTTCCCTTTTTGGGACGCCCATTGTCGTCATGGCAGAGATGGTCGCGCCGCTTCTCGAGACGCCCGGCAAAACCGCGATGCCTTGCAAAACGCCTGTTAATAGGCTTGTTTTGACAGATAAAGCCGATGTTTTGGCGCTTTTTAATTTTTCGCCGGCAAATATAAGACATGCCGTAAGTACGAAACCGAAGCCCAGCATCGCGCCGTCCAACAGAGGAGGAAGCAAAAATTTGAATATCAAAGCAATGCCTACGGTAGGCAAACAAGCAAGCATTATATACCCCGTTGTTTTTTGAAAAGGGTGTCTGATGAGAGGCGTCCAACTCTTTCGCAAAACGATGAGCACCGCGACGAGAGTGCCCAAGTGCACGCAGACGTTGAACAGCAGGCTCTGGCTGCCCAATCCCAACTTTTCAAGCAGCAGCAGATGTCCCGAAGAGGAAATCGGCAAAAATTCGCTGGCGCCCTGCACAAGACCCAATATCAAAGCTTCCCACCAATTCATATAGCACCAAATAGTTTTGCGGATTCCGATTTCCGCTTTACTAATCCTTTTTATTTGTTTATAATACAATTATTATGACAGCGGTCGGGCTTTTAGAATGGCGCTCGATCGGGAGGTATATGAAACTCGGAGTAGTAGGTTTGCCAAACGTAGGCAAAAGCACGCTTTTCAACGCGATCACCAAGGCCGGCGCGCAAGCCGCCAATTATCCTTTTTGCACTATAGAGCCCAACGTAGGCGTAGTCGCCGTACCGGACGAGAGGCTGGATAAACTTGCCGCATTATATAACAGCAAAAAAATCACGCCTACGACGCTCGAATTTGTGGATATCGCGGGGCTGGTCAAGGGCGCGAGCCGCGGCGAGGGACTCGGCAACAAATTTCTCTCCCACATAAGAGAAGTTGACGCAATCGTGCATGTCGTACGTTGTTTCGATGACGAAAACATCACTCATGTTGACGGCTCCGTCGACCCGTCCAGAGATATAGAAACCATAAATTTAGAGTTGATCTTTGCTGATCTTGAAACGCTTGAGCGTCGAATGGCGAAGGCGCTCAGCATGGTTAAGGCAGACAAAAAGTACCAAGAAGACGTGGATAGACTGTCCGCTATGCAAAAATGGTTGGAGGACGGTAAGCCTCTTCGCAATATGCATGTGGGAGAGGAATTCAAGCGATTTATAGACGAGCAATTTTTGCTGACTTCCAAACCCGTGATTTATGTGGCGAACACCGATGAGGCCGGGGTGCTCGGAAACGCGTATTCCGACGAGGTGGAACGCATAAGCGCCGCAGAGAAGAGCGAATGCATCGTGCTGTGCGCAAAACTCGAAGAAGATCTGACGACGCTCGCCGATGATGAACGAATGATGTTTATGGCAGAATACGGTCTTTCAGAGAGCGGCCTCGACAGGTTGGTCAAGGCGTCGTATAAATTGCTTGGACTGATAAGTTATCTGACTGCCGGCGAAAAAGAGACGAGGGCTTGGACCATCGTAAAAGGGACAAAGGCGCCGCAAGCGGCGGGGAAGATACACAGCGACTTCGAGCGCGGCTTTATAAGAGCAGAGATAGTGGATTACGACACGCTGATCGAGTGCGGTTCTTTTAACATTGCCAAAGAAAGAGGCAAAGTGCGCAGCGAGGGTAAGGACTACGTTATGCAGGAAAACGACGTGGTTCTATTTAGAATAAACGTTTGATATATAGGAGCGAGTATGTTTGAAAGACAATTGGCGGCCGCGCTCTCCAAAGAAGGCATGACCGAAGAGGAAATATTGAATGCCCTTGAGATCCCCAAAGAGGCCAAGCTTGGCGACATATGTTTGCCGTGCTTCAAATTTGCGCGCACATTGAGACAAGCGCCTCCCGTTATTGCGGCGAAATTGTTGCCCGACGTACAGGCCTTGGAATTTGTGGCTCGGGCTGAGATCGTCGGCGGATATCTCAACGTGTTTTTCGATAGGACCTATATCGCAAAAGAAATAGCCGAAATTGCCGAAAATGAAATCGTAGGCAAAAACGACGAGGGCAAAGGAAAGACTATTTGCATAGACTTCAGTTCGGTGAATATTGCAAAGCCCTTCCACATCGGACATTTGAGCACGACTGTCATCGGAGGCGCGCTGTATCGCATATTTGCGCATCTGGGATATCGAGTGGTGGGCATAAATCATTTGGGAGACTGGGGCACGCAGTTTGGCAAGTTGATCGTTGCGACGAGAAAGTGGTCGTCAATTGATGAAGTCGCCGCAAATGACGAATATTTTTTGAACTCGCTGTACGTGCGCTATCATAGGGAGGCAGAGACCCATCCCGAGATGGATGACGAAGCTCGCGCTTGGTTTAAGCGGATCGAGGACGGCGACAAAGAGGCAATCGCCTATTTCGACGTATTTAAGCAAGTGACCATGAAGGCGGTCGGCAAAATTTACGACAGACTGAAGATACACTTCGACAGCTATGCCGGCGAAAGTTTTTATAACGACAAGATGGAACCTTGCCTCGAGATACTCAGACAAAAAAAACTGCTGAAGACCAGCGACGGAGCGCAGGTCGTCGATCTTGAAGAATACGGTATGCCGCCGTGTCTGCTAGTAAAGGCGGACGGCGCCACGCTTTATGCTACGCGCGACCTTGCCGCCGCGTATTACAGAAAACAAACTTACGATTTTTATAAGTGTTTATACGTGGTTGCATATCAACAGAATCTGCACTTTAAGCAGCTGTTTCAAGTGCTTAAACTAATGGATTTTGACGGAGCGGACGATATGGAGCATATCGCCTTCGGCATGGTTTCCATGGAAGACGGCGCCATGTCCACAAGAAACGGCAGAGTGATTTGGCTGCAGGAAGTTTTGGACAAAGCGGTGGAAAAAGCGGCGAAGATCATAGAAGAAAAAAATCCGAATATTGTCGGCAAAAGCGCCATCGCCGAAAGCATAGGCGTGGGGGCAGTAGTGTTTTCCGCGCTATGGAACAATCGCATAAAAGATATTGTATTTTCTTATGACAAGGTGCTGAATTTCGACGGAGAGACGGCTCCGTACGTACAATATACGCACGCTCGTTGTGCGAGCGCGCTCAAAAAGGGCGGCGGATACAACGTTGCGGAGGCGGATTTCGCCGCAATTACTGACGACGAGGGCTACGAAGTCATAAAAAGCGTCCTGGGATTCGGCGACAGCGTAAAGCTTGCGGCAAGGTTGCGCGAGCCATGTTACGTTACGAGGCACATTGTTGAGTTGGCAGGCAAATTCAATCGCTATTATATAGGGCATCGCATATTGGCGGAAGACGCGCCTACAAGGAGCGCAAGGCTTATGCTGACTCAAGCGGTGAAAAACACTATACGCACGGGACTTTCGTTGCTCGGAATAGACGCGCCCGAGGAGATGTGAGGATAGCGCGGCAATAAAGAGCTTTTGAAGGCGTTTGATGAGCAAACTCAATTTGACTAAACCGCTTGACAGTGTCGCGCACTTCTGTTTATAATATTCAAGCGTTTTATATCTTATATATAAAAGCAGACATTTAGAAGATAGCGTGTATTAAGAAAACAGGCGTCTATCGACGGAGGAATAAAAGTATGAAACAGACCTACCAACCCAAAAAAAGACAAAGAAACAAAGTGCATGGTTTCCGCAAAAGAATGAGCACAAAATCCGGAAGGAATGTGCTTAGACGTCGCCGCAACAGAGGCAGAAGGAAGCTGTCGGCATAAGTTATGCAGAGGCAGTACCGACTCAAGAGGCGCGCGGCCTTTGCCTACGTATACAGAAAGGGCGAGAGGACTTCCGCGCACAATCTGGTGCTGCTCAGCGCCCACTCCCGAGAGGGATTGAAAATAGGGCTTTCCGTGTCTAAAAAGGTGGGCGGAGCGGTGGTCAGAAACCGCGTAAAGAGACTTTTGCGAGAGGCGATCGGTCCACTGACGGAAAGCGTCGACGCAGGGTATATGTATGTGCTGATCGCCAAGCCTTCGCTGGCGCAACGAGATTATAAAGAGGTTTGCGACGAAGTGAGGGCAGTCTTTGAAAGGGCCGGGAAGCTGAAGTGTTGAAGTGGATTTGCAAAAAGCTTTTGTTGCTTTATAAGCGTACGTTGTCGCCCGTGACCGGCAGACACTGCGCGTATGTGCCTACTTGTTCGATGTACAGCTATGACGCCATAGACAAATACGGCGCGATAATCGGCATAGCATTGACGGTAGAGAGGCTTTTGAGATGCAATCCTTTTTCAAAAGGCGGCTTCGACCCTGTCAAAGAAAATTATAGAGGAAGAATAAAATGGTTGATTTGAGCTTCGAAAAAAGGCGCAAGCTCCAAATATATTTGCTGGCGACACTCATTCTTGTGTGTTGCGTTATGCTTGTTGCTTGCAACGGGGATATATATACGGATGTGCAGGGCAACATTTCGGAGCCATCTCATTTTATGGCAAAGCTCATGCTCAAGATCAACGAGGGTATAGGCGGCGGCACGGCGAGTTTCGGCTGGACGGTCATCGTATTTACCATTGTGCTTAGGCTCATCCTGTCTCCTCTCGATATATGGCAAAAGGTGATCGCCAGAAAAAACAGCAAGGCCATGGAGCGCATGAAACCGCAACTCGAGGCGCTTCAAGCTAAGTTCGGCGAGGACAAGCAAAGACTTCAACAGGAGCAGATGGCTCTATATAAAAAAGAAAAATATTCGATGATGGGCATGTGTTTGCCAACTATCATCACGTTTGTGGTGTTCTTTGTCGTCTTTGCCGGATTCAGACAGATGGTCGGTTTTCAATTCGCCAAAGATTATAAACAGAGTTATGACGTCTTTACCGCTTCGATATCCAAGCAGATCGAAGAGAGCGATTTTGTGGATTTGACGGGCGACGGTGTCGTTGACGAAGCCGATTTGCAAGCTGCCGGAAAGGAGGGCTATGACTTTTATAAAGGCGCCGTCGACAAGGCGCAACAAGCCGTATACGACGATTATTATTCGGAAGAACAGACTCGTATAAGAAGCTGGCTGTGGATAAAAAATATTTTTGTAGGAGACAATTGGTCTAGCGCCGTGCCTGATTTCGCAACGGTCACGGGGCAGTCGGGCTTTGCGACGTCGAGGTTGACCGGTATCACCATAGACGAGTATAACGAAGTTATGGGCAAAGTGCTGAATACCGGAGGATGGAACACAAAAAACGGCAAATGGAACGGCTGGTTGCTGTTGCCCGTGCTTTCCATCGTGCTCAGCTTTGTTTCCACTAAACTTTTGAGCAAATCGCAGGGACAGCCTCCGGCGCCTGCCGCCGCCGACGGCGAAAAGGCGATGGCGCAAGGGCAGTCAATGAAGGCAATGCAGTGGGTAATGCCGATTATGATGGGTGTATTCGGCTTACTTTATTCGGGAGCGTTCGCTTTGTATATGTTTACAAGTTCGCTCGCCGCAATTGCATTCCAATTGATATTCAACATATCCGCAAAGATAGCGGATAAAGTCAAAGAAAGAAAAATCAATCCCAAAAGATAGGTGTAAATATGAATAATTTTATTGAAACCGAGGCTGCAAGCGTAGAGCTTGCGATAGAAAAGGCGCTGGAAGAGTTGGGCGTCACGAGAGATAGAGCGGATGTAGAAGTCCTTGGCAACGGAGGATTGTTTGAAAAAGCCAAAGTGAGAGTCACGGTCAAAGATACGCTTGCCGAAGAATTACAACAATTTTTCAATAACACGATGGAGCGCATGGGGCTCAAGTGTCGCGCAAAAGTCGAGGAGAAAGACGATACTCTTTATGCCGAGATATCCGGCGAGGACAGCTCGCATGCAATAGGTTATCGCGGAGAGGTGCTAGATGCTTTGCAATATCTTGCCGTGACATTCATCAACGAGCACAACGGCGAAAATAAAAAACTTGTCGTGGACTGTGAAAATTATCGCGAAAAACGCAAGGAAACTTTGACCGCGCTTGCAAAAAGGCTTGCTCAAAAAGCGGTGCGGCTGAGACGCAAGATCGCTTTGGAACCTATGAATCCCTTTGAGAGACGCATTGTCCACAGCGCGCTTGCGGACAGCGAAATTGCCAAAACGCAGAGCGAGGGTGAGGACTTAAACAGACATGTCGTAATAATCCCCGTCGGAGTTGAACTTAAAGACAACCGCCCCATCAAAAACGGAGATTCACGCGGCGAGCACAGAGGAGATCGCGGCAGAAACGGAAAACGCGGCTACGGACACAGAGACGATAGGAGAGAACGCCGTCCGCGCGCCGAAGAACCCGAAGTGGAAGACGGCAACGTTTACAGCGGATTTTTTACAGAGGACGACTTTGTAAAACCGACTCCGCAAGGCGGACCGCCTAAATTCAAGAGTTTCGGGCACAAGAAGAGATTTTGATATGAGCACAATCGCAGCAATATCTACGCCGATCGGAGTGGGTGGCATCGGAATAGTGCGCGTCTCGGGCGACGAGGCATTGCGCATAGCCGATGTCATTTTCAATTTCGGCGCCGAAGGTACGCCGAAGAAATGGGAACCGATGAAGCTTAATTACGGCATATTTCAAGCAGAGGATTTTTGTGACAGAGGTTATGCCGTATATATCCCGTCAAATAAGGCATATACGGGCGAGGATACGGTGGAGTTTTATTTACACGGAGGAGTGCGCGTGCTTCAGGGCGCTTTGTCCGCGCTTTTGAAATGCGGCGCAACGCTTGCCGACAGGGGCGAATTTACAAAGAGAGCGTTTCTTGCCGGGCGGCTTTCACTTGCCGACGCCGAGGGCGTCATCGATATGATAAACGCCGAGAGCGCCGCGGGATTGAGGGCGGCGTATCGGTTGATGGACGGAAGGCTTGCCAAGACAATTTATGATATATGCGACGATTTGGGTTCGCTGATAGTAGGGCTCGAAGCGGCCATAGACTATCCGGACGAAATGGAGGACGAGGCGCTTCCGCCGCTTGCGGACGGCATACGAAGCTGCCTTAAGAGAGTGCGCGAATTGCTTGCCACAAGGCATACGGGAAAACTTGTGAAATATGGCGTGACAGCAGTTTTGTGGGGGAACACAAATGTGGGCAAATCCTCGCTCATGAATGCGCTTTTGGGCGAAAACAGAGCGATAGTGACAGACATAGCCGGCACTACCAGGGACACTATCGAAGCAGCATTCGAGTGCGATGGAGTGCGCATAAATCTTGTGGACACCGCGGGCGTCAGGGAGAGCAACGATCTGATCGAGGCAGAGGGCGTCGAGAGGGCA
>CANREO010000040.1 GCA_947629635.1 uncultured Clostridia bacterium | reverse complement strand
GGACACGCATCAATTGATCCTCAAAAAACGCGGCGAACCGATTGCGCTCACTGCCACCGAATACAAAATACTTGTCATGCTCATAAAGCAACCGGGGCGCGTCTTTACGAAGATGCAAATATATGCCGAAATAAACGGCGACTCCTATATGGGAGACGACAACACGATGATGGTGCATATCTCAAATCTGCGAGACAAAATCGAGGACGACCCCAAAAATCCCGAATATATAAAGACGGTAAGAGGTCTAGGCTATAAGATTGAAAAATTCTGACGACATCGCTACGGCCCCTCCCTTGGACGAACAAAAGGAAAGATCCAAGCGAAAGGCGCAAACAAAGACGCTGCGCATCGAAAACAGAAGTTTCTTCTCCCTTTTGGTGCGAAGCTTTTTGTCGTTTGCAATTATCATCACGGTTTCCGTCGTGCTTGTAATTTCTTTGGCGTACAGAGCCAACCACAGCGATGTGTTAAACGTCAACGTTCAAAATATATCCAACTACCTCAATGAACTCACATACAACGCCCAAAACCCATCTATTCCCGTCAAATCGCTCTTCGGCGAGGACGGTTGGCTGGACATTGTCGATATGCAGGGCAACATAATATATCCTCAAAACAGCGAACGCTCGTATACGATAGGCGAACTTGAATGTATTGCCGACTTTGGATCCGGCATCAGCGTGCGCGCCACTCGTTTCACCGCCGACAACGAGGAGTACAATTACCTCATCACAAAAACCTATCCCAACGGCGACGAAGTATACCTGCTCCTCAGATCCGACCTTTCAATAGACACGGGTTCGATGCCCACGACCAAGAATCAATATACTCAACGGGAATTCGATTTGCTTATATACAATACAACGCACGGAGATGACGTCATAGAAAAATATTATTTCGAAAGCGAGGACGGCACCCCATATTATGCAATATATCTTGACGCAAACAACGACGACGTCACGCCGCCATACCTGTTCGTAGCGCTCTTTTCGATAGGAATATTGGCGCTCCTCATTCTTTCGCTCGTGATGTATATCCGCTATATCAACAAACATGTTCAAAAACCTCTGTTTGCGCTTGAAAACGCCATGGACGAACTTTCCACTCACAACTATCGAAAAAAAATAGAGTATCACGGATCTAAAGAATTCGAACATCTCGTGGAATCTTTCAACGATATGGCGGATCTCTTGAATCAATCCGAACAGCAACGCGACCTGCTCGAACAAGACAGACAACGAATGCTCGCGGGACTTTCGCATGACCTCAAAACGCCCATAACCGTAATACAAGGCTTCGCTAAAGCGATCCGAGACGGCCTCGTAGACAAAGAGGACGAGCAAAAATATCTAAATCTCATAGTCGCAAAATCCGAGCATATGAGCAAACTTGTAAACGAGTTCAACGAATACAGCCGCCTCGAGCATCCCGACTTTAAACTTTCGATCGAACAACTTGACGTCGCGGAGCTTGTGCGGACCTATTTCGCGGATATTTACGACGAATTTGCTTTAAGAGGCTATTCGCTCGACGCCCAAATAACGGAGCAAAATCTGATCTGCGACGCCGACAGAGCGCAACTTGTGCGCATGCTCGAAAATATGGTGAGCAACTTTTTCAAATATACGCCCGAAGGCTCAACCCTTTATATTTGCGTACGTGAAGACGGCGACGACGCCTATATTTGTATTGCCGACAACGGCAAAGGCATTGCCGAAGAGGCGCGCGCCGACATCTTTTCCCCGTTTGTAGTCGGCGAAAAATCGCGGAATAAGCAAGGTTCGGGGCTCGGTCTTGCCATTTGCGAAAAGATAGTCTCGGCGCACGGCGGACAAATTTCGCTCTGCGATACGCCTATAGAGGGATACAATCTTCAATTCGATATCCGCATTCCTCTGCACAAAGACGAACCTGATGAAAAATAAAATCGACCACTCGGTCGTATGCTTAAATTGTGTTTTTCTCTTTTCCTACTATAAATATTTTTTGATGGAACTCCACTCGTCGATAAGCTTTTGCAAGGAATAGGAAGCATTGGCAGGGCTTGTGGACGGCAATCTCTCGGCTATTCGAGCAAGTTCGGGATTGTGTTTGATAAAAAGATTATACGACGCTACGCCGTTGCAAAATATGCGCGTGATCTCGGTGCCCTTAACTATTGCGCCGATATCCGCCGGGATTACGTTGCTTATGGCCAGATCGGAACTGCCTTCTATATCGCATTCCTCTACACTGTCGTACATGGCTATATGACTGAGCCGCAAAAGTTTCTCTCTTTCCGCCGTGTCGACAGACGCAAAGTCCCTACCTACTACAAATGACAGCACCCTCCAAAATCTGTTTTGAGGGTGCATGTAATAAAAGTTGTTTTCCACCGATTTCACGGAAGGCACGCTGCCCAAAATCAATATGCGCGATTTGTCGTCCACAATAGGCGGAAACGGATGTTTAACATGTCTTTTTTGCACTTTAACAGCCTACTTTGTCATTTTATAATATAGATCTTGCTCTGGCATTTTTCCAGTTTGACTTTAAGCTTGCCGCCCGTCGTAAGCTTCTCTCCGCTCCACTGTTCTTCCAAAATATACTCATTCTTTTTGAGCATAGCTATGTATCTGTCGTTGACAAGTTTGTTTAAGTCATAGCTCGTAGAAGCAGCAAAGTTTTGCTTATTGAAAAAACATAGAGCGACTCTGCCGTCGGAAAGTGGCTTCGCAAGCACGTCCACTCCGCCTTTTCTCACTCGTTTGGCTTGTTTACAAAGAGGGTCTTGGTTTATTGCAATAAGATTTTTGTTTGTGACGATCGCGCGCACTTGCTCGCTCATATTACGTATATCGTTGCCCAATACAAGCGGCGCATTCATCATGCACCACAGCGTAAAGTGGGACACGTTTTGATTGTAGGTCAATTTTCCGTTGCCCATCTCAAGCATATCGGGGTCGTTGTAATGGCATTTGCTTGCATATTTGTACAGTTTGACAGTGTGCTTGTATATCATTTTTATCCAAGGCCACCACGGACGAATGTCGGGAGTCGTACGCCACAGGTTGCCTGCTTTCGCGCCCCAATTGTACGGTTTTCCCCATCCCCATTCGCAGATGCCGAAAACTATGGGCTTTACAGGTTGCCCAGTCTCTGCCGCCACTCTGTCTGCGCCCTGCTTGAGCGCAATGCCCATACGCCGATATTGATACATTTCGCTGTCTGCCTTCGAAGTGATCGGGTTGTACAATTTGATAGTATTTTTTCCCTTTTTAAGCCGCACGATGACTTGGAAGCGCGCCGTGACATTATATTTTTTTTGCGACGGGAATTGCATCTCATATTCGTCGGCGTCGTTCACTTTGACTATGAGATATTTTTCATATTGCCCATGCTTTTTTACATTGAGCGTAAGCACATATTCTCCGTCTTCGGCAACTTCTATATTTTTGAACGTCAAAGAGCCCATATTTCTATCCAACCCGGACACATAGCGTCCGTTGGGCAATTTTTTGTCCGACATAAATTTCGCAAGACCGCTGAGTTCGGCATTTTGCACGGTGTACTCGACAGGTTTTCCGTCGAACTTTGACACACATATACTGTATATCAGCGGCGCGTACCCCGGGATATATATATGATGACAAAAGTCGTACTTGAAATACTCGACTCCCCATTTTGCAAGCGTATACGCGTCCTGCTTTTCCCTGCCCAGACTCGCGGGCAAATCCTCGCAAGTCAACGTGCCATTGGAAGTATAAGCGCCCAGTTTGAGTCCAAGCGCATTGACTTTTTCCACAAGATACGGGATCCCGTGCGGAAATGTCTCGTAATCCGCGACCAGATCTCCGTTGTCGTCCCTTAAAGACGATTGCCAACAATCGTCCAAATTGAGATAATTATACCCCGCGTCAATTAGTCCCTGCGTCTTCATCGCCTCGGCAGTTTCGAGTATAAGATTCTCGTTGATGTGGTTGTGGAAAGTATTCCAACTAGACCAGCCCATAGGAGGCGTCATTGCCACGCCGTTGTCAAAATCCTTGAAACTCGGGTTGACACTGGTCGGCTTTTTTCTGATGAAAAGTTGCTTTAAAAAGCAAATCGGGCACATATTGTTTCGCTTCATAGTTTCCCTCTTTATATTTAGTATAAATATTATAGCATATTGAAAACGCAAGTCAACTGCCAATCGCGTTCGCTGTCTCTCGAAAATTGCACATTATGCTTGCTTTTTGGGCATAATATGTTATAATCAATTCACTCCGAATTCGGGGGTGTACAGGATTCGACAGCTGTTCGGAGGCGATATAAGCATATCGTAGGCTCGGCTACGTAAAAACGGAAATTGCTAAAATTAAATGCAAACAAAACTCAAAAGAGCGCTCCGGCGCTCGCCCTCGCTGCATAATTAAGTCAGCGCGTCGAACCGAGGTTTTCTGTTCCCTCGGGTAAGGCGTCAGAAAAACAGACAACGCGATCCGATTGCTCCATAGGATCGCTGTCATTCGGAGCTCATCAAACCAAGGTCGGTCGGTGAACCGCGGCGCGAAAAATCAAATCGCCGACTAAATATGTAGAAAGTGTCGTCAATGGGCGGTTGGACCGGGGTCCGATTCCCCGCACCTCCACCACAAATTTCCGTCGCGCGTAAGCGAAACGGAAATTTTTTATTGCGAAATCATCGCAAAGTGCCTAAAAATGAAGAGCCCTCCGACAGGAGGTCTCTTCGAGGGGAAAATTATGAGTGCTCGGATCTGATCCGAATTGTGGGAGCTATTTGTTTTTGACTCTGCCGAGTTTTGTATTGTCCTCTGTACGGCATCTGAGCGACGGAATGGGATTTTCCGCATGCTCCGCGCGGTAATCCTGCCCACAACGGTCTATATGCGCTCGAATCGCCGCGTGACTCGGCACAAGTTTTTCGTTGTAATTCAGCATGCGTTGATAGGTAAAGAAATCCGCATCGTCGCCAAGTTCATTGACGTTTATATAATCCTCTCTTAAAGCGGTATTTTCCACTGTATTCGCAATGATCTTTCTGATATACTCCTCCTGCGGCGCGAAATGCAACAACTCCGGGAAATTTCCGTCCGGGATGACCTGTTGCCACTCCTTTTTGCCGTATTGCTTGAGAGCCTCGGCAGCGATGTGCAAATGTGTTATTTCCTGTCTGAGACACTGCTCCCAAATTTTTTTGATATACTTGTCTGTTTCATCCTTCCAGCAGGAATAATACAGATAACACTCGGTATATTCATGGTTGAGCCAACATTCAAGCCAGCCTTCAGTGACGTCCATCAACGAGCCGTATTGCGTGACGTGTTGCTCTTCGACCATAGCGATCTCTTGATACAGTCTACGGCCGAGATCGGTCTCGTAAAAAGCGCATTGATTCATATAATAGTTCATCGTTTGTTGCTCCGCCGCCGTAATTATTGAAACGTTAAGCTTTGTTATCGGAGCACATTTTTTGAAGTTTACGGGGCGACGCACGTCGTCATAAGGGTAGCGATGATGCGCAATTGTGGGCCTCGCGGGGGTAATTTCCGTATAGCCGTTTACAAGCTTCTCCGCATGTATGCCGTGCTCCATATCCAACAGATCCGCATATCTGTACAGGTGATCGAAATCCTCCAACAATGCAAAATCCAAAGCGGCCTTGACATGTTTGTCCGGCTCGCGCTGGGCAAGTATTGCGGTCAATTCTACAGCCAATTGCTCGTAAGCTATAGTCGTTTCGAGCACGGTTTCGTCTTTGGGCTTGAGACACGCGATCAGTTTTTGTTGTTGCTGTTCGTTTTTTCGCACGAATTCCAATTGCCTGCGCAAATTATTATCCTTGCAATGACGGAAAAATTGATGCGAATACCAAACCGCTTCGTATTCGGTGCCGTTCATCAGAATAATACGGGTTTTTGTAAAAGCGTCGGTATCGTTTTTGGAATAGCTGTCGGGATAAATGTTCTTCCAATCGAGAAAAAGTTTTTCGCTTTTCTCCGGCGCCTCATTGAATGGATTAAAAGCCATAGATGTTCTCCTTTTGGTTTATGCACGTATTATTGACGGCTCGCATAATTTTTATACATATGTAAAAAAGCGTATTGCATTGAATGGACGCCGATGTTATAATTTGATTGAAATAAGGTGGTAATTTTATGGAATATCCCAAACACATTTCCCCGGATCGCAAACCGGCTCCTACGCCCAAAAGCGTGGTGGAAAACGGCGAAGTGAAATATGGCACATTTGACGCGCCGTTTGACAACCTGAATATGTTGGAAGCGCGCAAGCCATGCAAGGGCATGCCCGATTTTTTCAAAAAACATCGGCTCGTCGAGTGGGAGGCCTTCGAAGTATATATGGACGAAGGCGTCCTTATCAGCGCCGTATACAGACTGGCGGCATTGATCGGATTTTCTATATTCGTATGGTATGACGTAAAGGAAAACAAACTCTACAGTTGGCGTAATGTCGTACCGAAAAAGAGAGCCAAGGTCGCTTCGCAACTCGTGGATGATTATTGTTATCTCAAATCCAAGCACAGCGAATATAAAATCGAAAACTCTTTCAACAGCGGCATAGCGAAAGCACGCGGATATGCCGAGAACAAAACGGGCAAATTCGAAATAGACATGCAGTTCGAGCGGATATCCCCTCTTGCAAACGGCGTTATGCCTCTCAAAAGAAATAAAAACGGCGCACTCCGCAATCCGCTGTACACCGAAAAGGACTTCTTTAAAGCGACGGGTACTATAACGGTAAACGGAAAAACATATAATTCAAACGAGAATTCCGTAGGCATAATCGACGATCACAAGGGCTTTTATCCGTTCTTTGCCCATTATGATTGGCTTACCTCAATGGGGCAACGCGAAATTGACGGCAAAATGCAACACTTTGCATTCAATTTGACAAGAAATCAATCCGTAGATCAACATCGCTTCAATGAAAATGTAATTTGGCGCGAGGGCATTTCATATCCTTTGCCTCCGGTTGTATTTACCCATGAAAGCGGCAAAAAAAAGGCTGAAATCTGGCATATAAAGGACGAGACAAATCTCGCGCTCGTCGACGTGACTTTCAAAATCAAAAAGGTATTTTATTTGCCCATTCATCTTCTGTTTATCGACTGCTATTATGCTCTGCCCTTCGGCACCGTGCACGGATATATTACAGACACCGAGGGCAAACGATATTCCGTGGACGGCATGATCGGCATAGGAGAGGACAAGACCACAAGAATGTGACGTGACGCATACGTCCACATGATCTCGGCCTTCGAGACTCATTAGTGCGACAAGCGGCGACATTGCAAAATTTACATACCGAAAAATAACGGCCTAAACTTGCTTGTCAAAAGTTTTTGTTTAAGTTATAATTGTGAAAGTAATTATCTCATCATGTTTCCGTAGCTCAGCAGGATAGAGCGTCCGCCTCCTAAGCGGAAGGTCATGGGTTCGAATCCCGTCGGGAACGCCAATCCCGGCCTATGTCGAACCGCATAGTCCGGTTTTTC
>CANREO010000039.1 GCA_947629635.1 uncultured Clostridia bacterium | reverse complement strand
GCACTGTGCAAGTGCCTACATTGGAGGGAAAGACGGAACTTAAGATCCCCGAAGGGACACAGAGCGGAACTATCCTGAAAATAAGGAATAAAGGCATAAAGAAACTCAAGGGCATCGACAAGGGCGACTTGTATGTGCATGTCATCGTCGAGGTGCCCAAGTCGGTGACCAAAGAGCAAAAAGAACTGTTGAAAAAGCTTTCCGAAAGTTTTGACAAAAAGCAATATCCCTTGAAAAAAAGTTATGAGGAGAAGCAGTGACCGCATCACGCTACATATAGATGAAATACAGGACAATCACGGTTTTTACGGTGCATAAGGACGCCGACCTCGTCTCGTCAGCTATGTTTGACGTGGGCGCGGACGGCGTTTCCATACTCGATAATCAGGATTTTTACGACCTTGTCAAAAGCGACGTCATTTGGGACTACGTGGATGATAGCGTGCTCGCGGCAAGCGATGAGGTGAAAGTGTCTACGGTAGCGGCGCTTGAGGACAAGGACTTTGCAAAACGTCTCGCCGAACGATTGGAGGAGATGAGAAAAGCCGGAGGCATAACTTACGGAGATATATGCGAGGGCATTATAGACGCCGCCGATTATGAAAACGAGTGGAAAAAATACTATAAGCCTATTTGCACAAAAAATATCACGATAGTGCCCACGTGGATAAAGTATGACGCAAAACCGAACGAGCGCGTGATCCGTCTTGACCCCGGCATGGCCTTTGGAACGGGTTCGCACGCTACGACGCGCATGTGCCTTGACTTTATGGACGTTGACGGAAAGGATGTGATCGACGTGGGATGCGGAAGCGGCATATTGGGTATTGCGGCGGCAATAATAGGCGCGAAAAACGTTTATATGTGCGATATTGACGAGCAAGCCGTACAGTTCGCTCAAAAAAACGCGGCTATGAACGGCGTGCGCGCTACGATCGAACGCGCAGATCTTATCGAGGGCAACAGACGTGCCGACGTAATAATAGCAAACATCACGGCGGACGTGCTTATGAGGCTTGCAAACGACATTGGCAGACATCTTAACGTGGGCGGAGAAATATTGTTGAGCGGCGTCATAGATACGCGCCTCGAAGAGGTGAAAGCTTGCTACGTCGCGCACGGATATGATATAATCGAGGAAGCGGCCATTGATGATTGGCGCGCGATGAGACTGAAAAGGAGCGCGCGATAAAATGGAAATTCGTCGATTTTTCGTAAGCCCGAACGATATAGAGGACGATAGAATATATATACGCGGCGAAGAGTTTCTGCATATGACGAAAGTTTTGCGCTATAAGACGGGCTATTGGGCTACCGTATGCGCAAACGACGGCATAGAACGTATTTGCAAAGTTGAAAGCGTGGGTAGAGATTGCGCTGTTTTGCATATCGAAAGCAGCGTTTGCGCGGACAGAAAGCGCTGTCACGTGACGTTGTATGCCGGGCTTCTGAAAAACAATAAGTTGGATATAACCATACAAAAAGCGGTCGAGCTTGGCGTAGATAAAATCATTCCATTTGTTTCGGAAAACTGCGCGGAGAGCAAATTTTCAAAGGAAAGAGCGCAAAAAATAGCATTAGAAGCAGCAAAACAGTGCGGTTCCGCTTATCTGACGGAAATATGCGATGCAACGGATTTCAGCAACGTTGCTGCATCTGTGAAAGATTATGACGCCGTATATTTCGCATATGAGGGCGAAAGGGCGCTTTCGCTTGGCAAGGCGGTGATCGACGGCCGTAAAGTAGCTCTGGTGATAGGTCCCGAAGGCGGTTTTTCAAAGGACGAATGCGAAGTTATGGTTCGGAGCGGCGCAAAAAGCGTAACTTTGGGCAGAAGAATATTGCGTGCCGAGACTGCCGGTATTGTAGGTTGCGCGTTGCTTTTGCAGGCGCTCGGAGAACTTGATTATGACTGAAAAATTGCCTAAAATTTGCATATTTACGCTAGGATGCAAAGTCAATTTGTACGACAGCGACGCTATGCTCAAAATTTTCGACGCGGCCGGGTTCGAAGCGGAAGAAGGGCTTAAAAAAGCGGATATTTACATAATAAACACCTGCGCCGTCACCGCAGAGGCAGAAAAAAAGTCAAGACAAGCGGTGGCAAGGATAAAAAAATTGAACGAAAACGCCGAAATATATATTTGCGGCTGCGCTTCGCAAAACAATCCCGAGCAATTTGACAAAAAAGGCGTGACATATATTGTCGGCGCAGACAAAAAAACCGAACTTGCGAGAAGCATCGTCGCAAAATATATCGATGTCGGCGATTTTGTTTTCGACGGAGATCCGTTTGGGTTGTCCGACAAATTCGATGAAAGCGACGGCGTAATAAATCTAAAAACAAGACACTTTATAAAAGTGCAGGACGGGTGCAACAACTTTTGCAGCTATTGTATCATCCCGTATCTGCGAGGCAGAAGCCGTTCTCGGGACGAGGAAGCGATCTACGCGGAGTTGAACGGCGTAAGAAACAAGATCAAAGAAGTCGTCGTTACGGGCATAAATCTTTCGGCATACGGGCTTGATAACGGCAGTTCGCTTGCGCGTTTGCTGGAGGGTTTCAAGAGATACGGCGATTTGCGCGTTAGGTTGGGGTCGCTGGAAGCCGGGGTGATTGACAGACGGTTATTGGAAACGGCAAAGGAACTTGAGCGCTTTTGTCCGCATTTTCATCTGTCATTGCAGAGCGGCGACGACGATGTGTTGAGAGCGATGAACAGGCGCTATACTTCGGAGCAATACTATCAAAAGGCGCAACTTATCAGGGAGTATTTCCCGGAGGCTGCGATTACGACGGATATTATAGTAGGCTTTCCGACGGAGACGGATGAACAATTTGAAAACAGCTATCGCTTTGCTGAAAAAGTCGGATTCAGCGACATTCATGCGTTTGCGTACTCATCGCGAAAGGGGACGGTTGCCGGCAAGTTGAAACCCCTCTCGCCGGAAATCGTCGCGTCGAGAATGGACAAAATGATGGAGGTCAAGCGCGAGTTGAGAGAGGCATATCTGATGAGCCAACTTTCAAAGCCGCAAGAAGTTTTGTTTGAAACCCGTAAGGACGGCTTATGGGAGGGACATGCCGCGAATTATATAAAAGTGTATTCCGAAAACGGCGCGAGGAACGAGTGCGCCAAGGTCATACCTTTGAGATTGTATGCAGACGGAGTCACAGACTGCGTTCCGTCTTGCGAAAGTATGAGAGAGACAAAATAAGACTATAAATCTAAACAGATATTTTATGGAGGAATTTTTTGATGGACAACTGCGTTTTCTGTAAGATCATACGAGGAGAGATCCCCTCAACCAAAGTGTATGAAGACGACGATATGCTTATCATAAAGGATGTAAATCCGCAAGCGAAGATTCATTTGCTGTTGTTGCCCAAAGAGCATTATGCCGACATAGTCGAAATGACGGACGCACAGGCTGCGACGCTTGCGAAGTGTCTGAAAAAATTTGCGAAAATTGCGGACGATCTGGGGCTTAAAGACGGTTTCAGACTGATATCCAACAAGGGAAAGCACGGCTGTCAGAGCGTGGGACACTTGCACATACACATCTTGGGTGGCGAGCAACTGCAAGACAAAATGGGATGATGCAAAAAGAGTTTGACGACGCGGTCTTTGCCGCGTCATTTTATTGCAAAAGGGTACATATCGTTTTGCGTTTACAAGGCCATACGCATACAAAAATTTTCGAAATTTTTTAATATATGTTGCCATTTGCAAAAAATTCGACATATATTGGACATATGTTTGACTTCTAGATATAAATAACATATAATTATATTTACTAAATAAAATCTTCTGCGATTTGAGTTGTTTTGGAATCGGGATGAATGACTTCGGAGCGTGCATCATGGTGAAAATTTGCAAAAGGTTGAATTTATCTTTCGTTTTTATTGCCGTTTTGGCAGTCTTGCTTGTTGCATGTATTGTGCCTTTAGCATTTGCGACATCTTCGCAGATAGCCGAAGGCGCGACGACCGCGGCGGGCAATTACATTACGATGACTATTCACATTGACGGCGTCAATCCGTCTTTCGAAACGGTGAAGAGCGTGCAGTACATTGTCAACTCGTCAAAGGCGAGCAGAACAATATTGGACGCAATTCTCGATACCGCAAACGGATCCGATTTTACGGGAGGGACCAACGATAAGGGTATTGAAAAAACGTGGGCGGATCTGGGGGTGTCAAATCCCACCTATTGCTATCGTGCGGAATATACAACTTCGCCCGGATATGTGTCATGGATAGTCAATATGCAGGACGGCAGAGTATATTATGCAAGATATAAGCATACTGTGGGCAAAAATTTTGCGGTGCTGTTTTCCGATGACAACCGAGTGGACAATACCGAACTTCCCACGATCGGCGACGTGACGTATAACGGGGCTTCTCAAAATCCCAAAAACCTTTTGCCTGATAAATTTACAAATGCGGATCTTTTCACCGTAACGGGTCAATCCAAAACAGCTGTGGGATCATACAGCGTCGGCATTACGCCTCTTGCGCCCGTCACTTGGAGCGACGGCACAAACGACGGCAAAACCGTCAATGTCAACATAGTTGCAGCCGATATAAATACTTGCGTTGTCACGGAAAAGACGCCAAAAAAATATACGGGAATGCCGCTTTCCTATCTGGTGGCCGATTTCACGGTAAGATTGGGCTCCAGAACGGTGCCGACTACAAACTATACCGTCACGCTCGAAGAGACGCCGAAACTTCCCGGCACATATGCGGCCATCATAGAAGGGGTTGTCAATCTCACAGGCAGAAAAGAAGTGCAGGTCACAGTCGCTAAGGCGGACAGTTTGCAGTCGCTCAATGCGCAAATACACTCCGACGCTTCATATCCTTTCAATCCAAACGGCGTAAAGCCCGAGCCTACGGTCACGATTGGAGAGGATCAACTCGAAGCGGGCATAGATTTTCAATATACATACGGCGCCAACAACAGTGTCGGTCTGCAAGCCGGCAATGTGGGCATAGTGACTCTTGCAAGTTCGGAAAAATTGGCGCAAGGGCTGTCTATGTCGTCTGTATTCGATATCTTGCCCAAGGCCGTGAACGAGTTGGAGTACACATTTGAAAAAGCGGTGTATACGGGCAGTGCGCTCACGCCCACATTTACTCTTTACTGGATGTCGGACGACGAGAGGATAGAGCTTACGGATGCGGATTATTCTATAGTCGAGAACAGTTGGTCAAACAACATAAACGCCGGATCCGCCACAGTATCGATACAGGGTCAACAAAATTACGCCGGCACGACCACATTGACGTTTGCCATCGAAAAGGCGCAACTGGATGACAGCGGCGATTTTGTATTTAATATAGAAATTCCGGAGGGCGGATACAAGTACGACGGCTATCAAAAGGAGCCTGTAGTAACGGTGACTTATCTTAGCCTCGACGTTTCCAACCAATTTGGCATAACATATCAAGACAATGTGGCGGCCGGAGAGGCGCACGTCGTCATATCTCCGTCTACCGTCGGAAACTTTGTCGGTGAACCTATCACGCACAGTTTCAATATTGCGAAGGCAAAGGCGGAAGATTTCGAATACGTTTTGTCGTACGGTGAGAGCATGAACGCAGTGCTCGCAACCGCGTTGCCGCTGTCGGAATTTTCTTATCCCGGATTCGGAAGACACATATATACTCTGATAGGAGCAGACGGATTTGGACTGACAATAAATCCGCAGAGTGGCCTCATCGAAGCGCCAAACGTCGGCAAGATAGGAAGTTTTAAGGTGCGCATGCATATCGAGGGCGACGACAACGTGGATGCGGACAGTTATATAGAGTGCGATTTTGCGACCGTGTTTGATTACGGCTTCCATATAGACGGAAATTCGGATGTCGTCTATGCTACTTTGAGCGCCGCTTTGTCGGCAATAGATGACGACGTCAAAATACTGGTCAAGGGGAACTCTGACGAACTGAGTTTGGGATCCGACATAGCGATCGACGGCAATGTAGAACTTGAAAAGGCTACGGACGAAACGGCGTCGATCGAGTTTGGCGAATATGCCTTGACCGTACACGGCAATTTGACTGTTGGAGCAGTGATTTTCAATATCACGCAAATCGCGGTGCCAATGCTTGCCGATGAAAGAGCTGCCGTAACGGTCGATGGCGGCACGCTTACGATGAAGGACGGTTCGGGCGTTTATGGGAGCATATACGGAGCGGTTAGAGCCGTAAATAACGCAAATGTCGCCTTAAACGGCGCAGATTTTGAAAACAATTCCGCACAATACGGCGGAGCGATATACATTGCGACGGGCTCTTTGCTTACCGTAAATGGGGCGAGTTTCAGACGCAATACGGCGAGCGCGGACGGAGGAGCAATTTATATAGCCCCTGACGTCAGCGTGAATTTGCTTAATGCGGAGTTCGAATCAAACACTGCTGTTAGAGGCGGCGCAATATATTTCACTGGTCGTGCCGAGACGGAGGATAAGTTGACTCTCGGTTCGCCTGAAAACGACTCCGCAGCTTCGTTTATGTCCAATGCTTCGACGGGAGACGGCGGCGCGATTTATATCGAGGATCACGCCGAGGTGTATGTCAAGAGGGCAGTCGCAGACAACAACGTGTCCGAAGGCATAGGGGATTTCATTTATTTGGCAGGTGCGCACAGCCGTCTGGAGGTTGAGGCAAACGAGGCTACCGTAGGAATAACGGACAGTATAGGCATAGGCGCAAAGGCGGTTGACGATTTTGTGCCCATAAAACTTTTGGGCAGTCAGATGCAATATCGCATAAATCTGACGTTTGCTGACGAGATAACGGCCGAGGTGACCAAGGGAAAGCCGGGCGGAATATATGTGCAATCGGATACGCTGACGGCGCAGATCATGTTGCAAGGACTTCGCGTGGTCAACGGCGGCTATATGCTGATAAGCGAAGGCACAAACAAGTTGAGATTGTCCGTAAGCGTGGAGATGATCGCCTTTACCGATAGTTTCATCGGATATCCGACTATACAAGAGGCAGTCCTGCAGAGCAACGGAACCGTATATATCGCCATCAACGTCAAGGCGGCAAGCGCCATAACGTTGACGGAAGCCATCGAGGAGTCCCAAGCGACAGTCATTTCGGACCAAATGGATATTACTTTCAAAACGGCTATATACGTAACCGAAAACAGCGGCAATACCGCTCTTTATACGATTGAAAACGGCGAGTGGCAACTGCGCTCGGGCGAGGCATATTCGGGCGACATAGGACAAATCAAATCCGCTGTTGTCGAGCAATATCCCGACGCCGCAGTCAAGGTCTTCAGAGGAAATGATTACAACGGCGAACTTTTGAGGATAGAAAAAGGCGGCAAATTGACTCTCGAAAATGTCATTTACGACGGCGGCGCGATTTGGGAGGGCGGCAAAATAGAACTGTCCGACGAACGCGGCGAGGTGGGTACCGTGACATCCAACAATTCGGGCATAGTCGCGCATACGCCTCTAGTCATAAACAGGGGTGTCTTTACGATGAAGGACGGCTCCGCGTTGCAAAACAACGACAACAATTATGCGTCTCCGGGCGAAGGATATTCCAACTACAATTACGGCGGAGGCTTGCGCAACGAAGGATCGGGCGAGTTCTTCATGTACGGCGGCAGCATAAGATACAACTATTCGCGCGAAGGCGGCGGAATTTTGAATATCAACAGGCATTACGCGAGCGCGCAAGATAAAGCTGACGGCGTGCCGTATGCGCAATACGTCGATGGCGGAAATCCGACGGCTACGATAGATGGCGGCGAAATATACGGCAACGCAGCGCAACGCACAGGCTCCGCAATAGAGGCTGCAT
>CANREO010000038.1 GCA_947629635.1 uncultured Clostridia bacterium | reverse complement strand
TCGCCAATTCCGCACCGGCTCCTGCGGCGTCAAACGACTCCTCTATCGCCAGATAGTCGACGCCGTTGAAGGTATATCTGCCGACAATATGTTCCTCAATGCCCTCGATGGCCTTTTCCGCTTCCACAAACTTAGTCGTATAGTTGAGAGTGTAATAATAGCTCGCAACGTTTTCGGCGCTATCCGTCGCAAAGGCAGAAGCCTCGTCGTAATAATACCAATTCCCGTCCGTATCCTTTACGGCGATAAAGCTGTCGTCGATCTTAACCTTGCTTCCGTAAGTCAGCACGTAATTTGACCTTCCCCTGTTGCTGGTGAGGGTCGGGTTGAATATCGTTGCGGATTTTGGTATGACGTTGCCATCCTCGTCGACGGCGACGTTGGCGTCAATATAGTTTGCGCCGCCCTCCGTCTTTATCGCATACGCCGTGGAATCCTCGGGCAACAGTCCGTACTCCTCGCCTATTGTATAGTGCAATGAATTCGAGGATATGGCGGCTTTGCCGTTGTAAGTCCTTTCGTCTATAGTCACGCCGAAGGTGACGGGGCGCGCGACGATATCCGCCGTATGACGGCCCGTGTACGGTTCGAGATAATAGTTGTCTGCGATATAGCCGAATTCTTGTTCGAAATTGCTCTTGACTTGCAACCTTACGCCCGAAAGCACGACAGTGATATTGCTGCCCACTTGATAGTCTTTGAAATTGCCCGTAACAAATATCTCAAGATATTCTCTATGCTCCTCCAACACTTTTTCGGGGAGGTTTGCGGTGACCACCGCATTTGTAGTTGTATCGTAGACGTGCGGCGTGATGTTGATGTCGTTGACCATTATGGTCAGAGTCCTCTTGGATATCATCACTGCGCCGACAATTTCAAAGTCCCCGACGGTTTCCGTGGGCACTGCGCCGACAGCCTCATACTCGGTGGTTTCGGGATTATACCTTTCGCCGTAAATCACATAGTTTTTGAGATAATTGTTGTCTCCGTCCTCGACGATCTTAAGGCCGCTTATAAGGACGTTATGTCTTATGACGTTGCCCTCCTCGTCAACGGCAACGTTGGCGTCCGCCGCGCCGTTTTTGGAGAGTTTGTAAGTAAATTCACCGTCCAACTTGAAGTTTTTAAGCTCATCGGCAAGTTCTATCGGATAGTTGACAGTGGTCAGAGGCGATTCGGCATACACGGAGTTTTGGACAAATACTACCGTATCCTGTCCGTCGTACTCTCTGTCGGTAAAGGTGCCGTTCGGCAACAGCTTTGCCGACGTTATGTTGACCGTAAGTTTCGCCTCGTCGGCATACAATGCGTTGAGAGCTACGCTGTCGCCGTGGTTGTCGTCGGCGTCGACGTAGATTTCATAATTGCTGTCGAATACGGCGCAATTTGCAAAACTTATCGTATGCTCGCCCACGCCGAAGTCCTCGCCGTCGATCGCGCTTCTGAGCGTAATGCCCACGGTCGCGAGAGTATCGCCCACTGCAAGCGCGTCGTCAGACGGCATAAAGTCGATATTGACCGCGGCCAAGCCGTTGTAATCTCTATCGACGGTCTCGAGTTTGCTGAAAGAGTTTGCGTCCAGCACGCGCTTCGTGATCCTTGCCGTGATGTTGGACACAACCACTTTTATGCCGAGTTTTCCGCCGTACTCTGCGCCGACGACCGTCACCGAAGCGTCCTTATATTCCGTATCTTCCTCGTCGTTGTTGAGCACCGTATAGTTGTTGATGTCGCCCACTTCGAAGAATATGCTTATACTGACGATGTATTTGTCGCTGACGTCTTTGCCCGGGAATAGGCTCGTCTCCTCAGCTACGAGCGAGGCAAGGCCGTTTTTCAGCGCCGTAAACAATATGGTCGATCCCACACCGTTGACGTCGGAGTTGCTGAACATCTGTATCGCGTCAAGCGTCAGCGAGTAGTTGTTGTCATACACCTTGCTTACGGCAAAGTCGCTCTTTTTGATGCCGATGCTGCCTGCGGAGATATATATTTTTATATCTAAAGTATTATTATCTAAATAATATATAACCGCATATACGCTATCCGTCAGCGGAGTATCGGCGTTTGCCTCCGCCTCGACGCCTTCGGAGCTGTAAAGTTGCGCATGGCCGTCTTGCTCGTTTGTGCGTTTGATGGAACTTATTACGTAATTGTGCGCCTGAGCGCCGGTGAGCGCGATATTTTCTATTTTTATACCCGTCTCGGTGCGCTGATTGGGCGAACCTTCCGTAAGATAATTTGCCGTCATGCTTATAAGCACCTCGTCCGTGGGGCGCACAAGCATTTCGTCGAGATCGTACGCGTCGCGCGGATCGCTGTATCTGACTTCCGTCGAGCCGTCGTAGCTCTTGTTGACGCCCTTGAAGTCGTCCGCGGTCAGCTTAAGCGAGTACGGCTTGATGACAAAATGTTGAAGCTCGCCAAGATCCGTCTCTACGGCAAAGTTGTTGTCTGAGATCGAGAATGCCCTGAGAATGTGCAACGCATAATATCCGCCGCCCTCCGCGAGTATGTTGCCCTCGTCGTCCGTTGCATCGTCGTAGCGCGCTCCAACCACGCTGAAGTCGCCCGTGGACGCGTATTTGCCTCTTGCGAAGGTGCCGCTTATCAAACTTACGATCCGCGAGAACTCATATTCGGCATATGTTTGTTCGGATGTGAACGATTGATCGTTTATTGCGGTAACTTCGAAGCCTATGTCGAACTTGGAATCCTCCTCGCCGTATATCCTCTCGTATCCGCCTCTGACCACGGGTTTGACCGTGACTTTCGCGGCGTCTACGACAATGGAGAAGGAGTTTGCAAAGACGTTGTAGCTGATGCCGCGCTCGTCCTTGACTTCGCTTCCGCCCTTCGTCAGTTTGAGGCCCGTAAGCGTGACGAGATAGGAGCCTGCCGGGATATAAGTGCCGCTCTGCACTCCGCTTATATTGCACGTCCATTCGATATTGTCGAAATCGGGCAATTCTTCTTCGCTTGTGACGTCAAAGTTATCCTTAAATTTTTCGTAAGTCAGAGTATCGTCGCTCCACTGCAAGCCAAACACAAAGCCGAAGTCCGCGGCGTCTTTCAACGAAATGATGATCGCTTTGCCGTCCGCGATATAGACGAGATAGGTATGATCGTCGCCGAGTTTGAGGGTGATATTTTCATTGCCCTCGCCGTCGAGCAAAATGTCGTACGAATAGACGTGCTCATAGCCGTCGGATGGATTATCGCTTGAATATGCATCCGCAAGTTTGAGCTTCACTATGCTCTCGATCTCCGCTCTCAAATGGCTGTCCTTAGAGGCTATTGCGTATGTGAGTTTGGCTTCTTGCGGCCGGAATTCCGTGCCCTTTTGCAACACTACGCTCTGTCCGCTGACGTCGAGAGTGACATCTCTCTTTTCAATCGTAAAGTGGCCGACGGTGTTGTCGATTTCTATCTTATAGTTGCTGCTGAGGCCGTCGAACAGCGAAGCGTCGTTCAGATAGTCGTAGACGTTGACGTCCTCGCCCTCTGCGCGCAAAATATAGCTGCCCGTAGCGCATACATAATATTGCTTGTCGTCTTTATCCTGCTGTGTAAATTCCAAAGTAAGAAATATGGATTTGATGATGTCAAGCGCCTCTTCGCCGGGCTTAAACTGCTCTGTGCCTATTGCAAACGGGAAGTGCTCCGGGTCGCGGTCGCCGTATGTCTTTGACGCGTCCCAGGTGCTGACGGTGATGACGCGCGCGACGATGGAGTGGCGCACGCCGCCCGTAAATTGCACGGTGAAGTTGCCGCTTGTAAACTCAAACGTCTCGCCCTCTATTATCTCGTAATTGCCCACGCCGAGGACCGCCGCCGTAGTGAAGTCGGCCACGTTGAGCGCAAGCGAACCTTGAATGCCCTCTGCCTGTTGGTCTTCTGCGGAAAGTTCGGTCGGGATGCCGTCCACGAGATACGTCACTTTAAATGTGAGCGTCGCCTCTTCGCCGAAGGTGCTTTGCGTGGCGTCGGGGGTGACGGTAGCCGCCGCCTTCAATATATTGAAGTCGTTATCGGTTATGTTTTGATTGCCTTCCCCGTCCATTGTAAAGGTTTCGTCCACATATGCGGCGTTGTCCTTTTCGAGGTATATGCGCAAGCCGTACTCGCCCGCGTCCTTGGGTATGTAATATTGTTTTCCGCCCTCGTTGCGTTCCGCTTCCGCCTCGTCGGTGGTATAGCCGTCGCCCGATTTATACATGGGCTTGCCGTCCTTCAAAAAGACGATGACGTATTCATTTTTTGCGGTTTCGTCCGAAAATTCGACAATTTTCGATATATCGACGGGCTTGCGATCGTATGTGACGGTAAAGCTGTGCAAACTTGCCGTGACTATCTTGCGGTGGATAAACTCCGCCTCCATGCGCTCGCCCTCTATCGGCGCAAAGCTGTCGGGAGTGTCGTATATGAACGACATCGAGTTTGCATTGACAAAGTCGTCCGCGTCGAGGAATTTAACTCCCGACGCATACTCCCTGTCATAGGATTGCTCCGCGAGCGTCCATTGCGTCCTTGGCAAATAGTTTTCGAGCACGGTAGTAGATACTTCGCCGATTTTTATGTTGAACTTATAAGGCACGTAGCCCTGATTTATAACAAACGTGAGGTCGATACGGGCGCCGCGCTTTATGCCCGACGTTGCGCTTGCCCTCATGCTTGCGGTGTTGCCAAGTCTGCTGTCGGAGCCGAGCGTCGTAGCAAACGTATACGTCCTGGCGTCCGCAAGTATATAGTAAAGGCTAAAGCCCTTGGATATATTTCCTGCCTGATCCTCGCTCCATACAAACAGCACGCGCAGGCCGCCATTGTTTGCCTGAAGCAGATCTATAGTGGCTGCCCTTTGCGCCTCCGTCTGGAAGTTGTTTATGTCGGAGATCTTGTCAAACCAAGTGCTCTCCCAACCCTCGTCAAACGTGGCGGATGTGAATTTTGTTTTCAGATCCAACGCCTTCAGCGCGACAAGGGCGTTTCTTGTGTCAATATATTTTACCCCTACGCGCACCTTCATTTGATTGCCGTACAAAGCTCTCAGATCGTCGTCGAACGTGGCGGAAGTGCCTTGATAGCTATACCCGTCCGTATACCAATTTCTTTCGACCTTGTCAAAGTCGAAGTCCCAACGGTCGGCGTCGATGACATATTCGTTTGCCTCCAGCGTCGGGATGTCGGGCATATTGCGGTCGATGAGCACCGCCACCTGCTGTCTGCCTTGGTATCTCCAATCGGTGTTTGTATAGTCCAGGCGCGGCGTCCCCGTGGGTAAATCGTCGCGCGAGCTGACCTCGTACGCGCCTGCATAGATGTTGAACGCCGTGATCCAAGCGACGTCCTTATACAGTCCGTTTTCTCTGGTGTTGTCGAAGGTGATGATAAACGCCCCGTCTTCGAATTTTATCGTAATGTCCGTATTTTGAGTGAGGTTGTGCTTCAGCGACATCGTCAAAGAGTCGCCCTCTTCCGACGGCGCGCCGTCAAGATGAGTGATGCTGCCCAAATAGTTTACGGTGACGATGTGGTCGCGGCTGGCGCCGTCCATAAAGACGAGAGTGTTGCCCGACACGCTCATGCCCTTTTGCAACTGCAACTTGAGCGTAGTCTCGCCCTTTGCCCAGGCGCCGTTGTGCGCGGCGTCTATATTTACGGTTTGCAAGAGATCTGCGTCGGGTTTATAACTGAGGTCCACGTCGTAGATAGGCTGTTCGTAGTCTACTTTTGCATAAAACACCTCGTCCAGCAACGCTCCTTCGTTGCCGGCGAGATCATACACCCAAAATCTGAATATGTAATATCCCGACCCTGTTGCGTCTGTGGTCGAATTCGGCGCCGACGTAGTGGTGCCGCTGCCCACGCTGTTTGCAAAACCGGTGTCGAAGTGATACACAAAGTTGAACGAGTATGTCGTAGCGGCGCTGTCCGACGGCCCTGCTGCGACGGGATGGAAACTGCCGCTGTTTATGATGTCTCTTGACAGTTCCACCTGTCCGTCGTCTTGCGCGGTAAGCAGTTCTTGATATGTGCCGTACTTCTTCACGGTGAAGTAAATGGCGTGCCTGGACACGGCGGCGTCGCTTAAGCTTTCAAGGAAGTTTACGTCCATCCTTTGCGAGAAGCCGCTCGGCTTGCGCAGCCAATCTATTGTTTGCATATCCTCTTCGGGTCCGGCGCTCTTAGCCGCCATCAGCATATCGCCGGCAAGCGAAATGCTCGCGGAAGATGAGGTAGTCCCCGTCAGGTCTATGCCCTTAAAGGAAATGGGGTATGTCAGATTGAAGCTTGTATTGTACGTTTCGAAAACCAGGTTGGTGGAAAAGTTTTTATAAACGTATATCGTCACGCTAAAATGCGTTGCGCTCGTCTTCCTCACCGCAACACGCGCCTCTCCGTTGTTTGTATTGAAGCGATCAACGCCGTTCCAATTGCCGTTCACCAATCCGTTTTTGTCCACTACACTGAAGACGTTAAATCTTGCGGATGTATTTTGCAAATAAATTTGTCTTACGGCGTCCGAAGCGTCGAATTCCAGCGTAAGTCTCTTATAATAAGTCCCCGGATTGTCGCCCTCAACGGCTTCCGTCCTGCTCTCGTTTGTATAGGAGTGCATATTTGCGCCGTTTCTGTCTACCTTGTCAACTGCGTTTTCAAGCGTGTTTTCCATTCCGCTGACATAAATGGGCCAGTTGGGATTGGCGTTGCTGTTGTTTGTATTGGGTCTGTAAGGATAGGTATTTTCAGTATCTACCTGTGAAAAATAAGGCGAACTGTATGAGTCGGACGCTTGCGACTTGATCGTATATTCCGCTCTGATGTTTGAAAGATATGCTTTTCTCTGTTGGTTGCTCCAATTCCAGGCACCGTTCCAGACCATAGTCGTGGCGAGCGTCCACGTATATGAACCGGCGGTTACAATTTTCGGGTTGGATTCATGCGTCACGGCATTGCCGCCTACTCCGTCGTTGTCGTAATGATAACCATTACCGCTTGTCATGGAATTTTGCGCGGTTTGCGCCGTCACAGATCCCGGATGACAATCTACATAATAACTATCCAAATGCGAATTGTCATGGATCGAATATTTGAACCTGAGTTCTACGCTGACCGCGTTTTTATAAACGCTTTCGACCAATTGCTTGATGGCATTTGGCACTTCATAAACGATTGCAATGGTGATTTGCCCGTTGTATTTTGGGCTGCTCTCTATTCCAAATTGATATTCCGATCCGGAACTTTGGGCATATATTTGCTTGGCTACAGAGTCGGACACATCCGAGGCAAATTGTCCATACAAAAATGTGCCGCCCGTGTTGTCCGTTGCAGAACCTATCTGCGGCAACTTGGTGTTATTTATATTATCATTCAAAGTTGCGGAACTTCCGCCCGGAGTATAACTGTTGAATACCCAACTAATACCTTGGTCATGGCTGGAACCCAGGACCGTGGTTTGATTGCCTTTACTGACAGGAGAAGCCGCCTCGGCAATATGATCGTTTCCTTTTACAGACAAAGGCAGATTTATGCAAAGCGCGGCGGACAGCGCAAATACGAAACACAGCGCCAACAACCCCAAACGCAACAAATTGTATTTGTCCGCTTTTGTATGTTTTGAAAACCTCATAATTTCACCTCTTGTCTGCGATCGGCCTCCGCCGCCCGTCCCCACGAGCTTCGCAGTTTTTATTATGTGCGCACGCATTGCACGCGTATAATACTATTTATACATATCTATTTTATGCCATAATCATTCCTCTGTCAATACCCAAACGCAATTATGCTCTCTTTAACAAATCTTTCCTCTACCCTGTATAAAATTTATTCCGCCTGTCAATAATCAGCTCATATTGGAGGTATCATCATGAGCAAATTTACAGTTGCAATGAAGCGTTTCGGCGGCTTTATGAAGCGCAACGCTTTCTATTTTTTGATCATTTTGTGCATTGCGTCCGTCGCGACGGTCATTGCGCTGGCTGTCA
>CANREO010000037.1 GCA_947629635.1 uncultured Clostridia bacterium | reverse complement strand
ACACTCTGCCGTAGGCAGCTGTGGCATCCGATATGCTCATGCCGTATTTGACGAGCATCTGAGGTATTACAAGCGCGGTGAGAGATGTTGTAAGCGATGTGATTATGCGAGTCGCCGAAAGGGGAATAGTGCGCAGCGTAAGCTCCTTAAAGCCGCTTGGTTTGCATAAGCGACCGCCCGATATAAAATACATTACCACCAGCAAAAGCACGCAGATAAGGTCTGACAGAGTCATGGCGAGCGCAATGCCTTCGGCGCCATCGATCGTCGAAATCAAACCTCCGGCAAATATCACTGAGAGCACGATCTTTATTATCTCGTCGATCATCTCCGTAGATGAAAAAGCCAAAAAACTTTTTCTGCCCCAAAACCAACTTCTAAACGAGGCGTACAACGTTGAGGTGATAAGCGTGGGTAGCATGATAAGGAAGATCGGCAAACATCTTTCGTCGGAAAATAAAAAGCCGAGCTTGTTTCTAAATAGGAAAAAGGCGAGCGTCAATATTGCCGAGAGCCCCAATCCCAATAGCAGAGAAGCGGTTGTAAGCGAGTTTTGCTTTTTAATGTCGTTTCGCGCTTCGGCGACTTTGCGAGACAGTACCGTGGGCGCGCCCGATGTCAGCGTAAAGAGCATCATCAATACGCTCATGGCAATTTGATACAGACCAACGGTCTCGGCTCCGAGCGCGCGCGACATCCATATTTTGAATACGAAAGCTATCAGCCTCGTCAATATGGAAAAACCTGTGACTATTGAAAACGCTTTTGCAGTTTTGTTCACTGCAAAAACTTATGATAATCGAGAGTAAATAATTCGTTTGCGTAAAGCAAAATAAAAGGGCGTGCAGATCGCACGCCCCACAAAATATGAGTTTGCAGACTTTACTCCTTGTCTTCGTCGTATCTCTCACGCTTTTCGTTGATCGCCTGCACCGTCTGCGGAGCTTCTACCTTGACAACCTTGTCGGCAGCCTTGCCCGGCTTGCGCAACTTGCGGATGATAAACACAACAAGCACGATGATTATGACGAGTCCGAGCACGAGGGTGGGTATCATCCACCACAGATAATCGAGATTGAATCCCGGCGTTTCCGTGGTGCCTTCTTCGCCTTCATTCACGTCGCCTTTGTCCTCGGAGTTGATCTCTTTGGCGAGTAAAAACTCGTTTTCCTCGGCGTCGGCAAGCGCCTTTTCGAATTCATCCTCATCCGTGATCTCCACAAACGAGACGTCGTCGAACATCGCATAGCCGCTAGTGGTGCCCGTGACTGTCTGATCGCCGTTATCTCCGTCGGTCGTGATGTATTTGCCCAACGAGAGATTGATGGTGACAGAGGTCACGTCGTCGTCTACTGCTTTAACATAGAATGTATATTCAGTCCAATCGTTTGCCTTTATTGCTTCGAATCTGAACGGGTTGCTCGCGTCGTTTGCGGAACCGAGGTAAAGCTCGATATACGCGCCTTCTTTTTCGCCGTCGCTCAAACCGTAAGTGCGCACCCAGACGCTTATTTTGTACATCTTGCCGTCTGTGAGGGTGTTGGAACTGCTCTTATAGGTGTACGCGCTCTTTACGGTATTGTTGATGATTAGGATCTGTCCGGGCTGACCGGGTTGTTCGCCCTGTGGGCGAGTGTATAACTCGGATACGGGCAACCAATTGTTCTTCTTTAGCTCGTTGAGCTTGCTTTCACGCAATTCCGCTTCGATCGCAGCGTTGAACTCGTCGTCGGACATACCCTGATATTTTGCGTCATTGCGATCGGCTGCCGATATGGCTTCGTTGAGTTCGTCCGCGGTGTATTCGACATCGGATTCGGTGTAGGATTTGCCGAGGATCTTTACGTATGTTTCGCCGTCTACTTCTTCAGTCTCGAAGAAATCGCCGCTCCTATCTGCGTAGATGACGCCCATTCTTGAGTTGGATGAACTGAGAGCAGAGTTGTCAATGGATCCGCTCCAACCGTTGGGGGATTGCAGTGAGCCTCTCTGACCGATGTCGTCGGAGATAGCGCCGAAGCTGTCTATCATAAAGGAAATGACTTTTGTGCCGTCGCCATTTACGGCAGCGTCATATTCGTCCTTCTCGATCGTCTCTCTTCTGACATTGTCAAAGAATACCGCGCCGGCAGATTTCGCCGCTTCTTTGGCCTGCTCATATCCTTCGGAACCGTCGTCGTTGGCAATATATTTGATATCTTCGCCCAGCCACAAATTGAGCCGTAAAGACACGCTTGTCTTGCCTACTTGTATATAGAAAGTGTATTTTGTCCACTCGCCGTCGGCCGTGTTGTTGATGATTATTTTGTTGTCGCCGCTGGCGCTCGCCTCGCCCGAGAGGTAGATCGTAGCTTTTGTCTGACCCTTCGTCTTCGCCCATACCGAAATGCTGTAGTAAGTGTTGGCGGACAAACTGAAGCTGTCCGATGCAAAACCTACGGCAAATTTGTCTGCTGTCTTACTGCCTATTGCAAGGAAGTTGGGACCGCCCAAGCCTTCGGCAAACGTCTCGCTGGAGGGATCTGTGGTGTCAATATCATTGTAGAAGCTGTTGAAGAAAGATTCGTCCAGATTCGTTGCAGTCGTTGCCTGAATGCTTGACGTGAATGAATTGCCCATATCTTTGTCGGCAGTGTTAAGTCCGATGACGCCGGCAAACAAATTGGATTCCGACGTATTTGCGTTCAAAGTATTGTCGCTGAGCGTCCAATTGAGGGGATAGATAGCGACATTTTGTTCCGCAAGCGTCTTGTTTTGTTCCATATGCTCGTCATCGAGATCGTAGCTGTCAAACAGACCGTTTGTAAATTTGCTGTATGTCGGCGCATCGTCGGACGCAAAGTTTTGTATGATCTGATATGTGCTACCGCTGCCCGCAGCCGTGAAGTTGGAGTAGGTTATTTCGGTACGGTTGAAGTTTGCCAGATACATTGCGCCCGATGTGAGGGTGGAGGTGTTGAACTTGTCGCCCTCGCCGAAAGTGAACTTGAGCGATACGGTCTTGTCCTCTTCTACCGAACCGCGGATATAAAATTTCACTTCACACCAGTCGTTGAAGTACTCATCATAGTCTGTCGTATTGATAAACGAAGAAGTGGATTTAAGCACCTTTTCTTCATATTTATCGGGGTCGGCCTCACTGTCCTCCGTCTTGTCGAGCAAATAGATCTTTATACCCGACGTGGACTTTACGTCAACGGTTTTCACCCAAAGCGAAATGCGATAGAAGGTGTTTTTCGCTATTGTGATATCCGCTGTTTCCACCTCAAAGCGACTGTCGGAAGAAGCGAACACGGCATATGCGTTTTTATTTGGCATATTGTATGGAATATCGGGATAGACGGCGTTCTCCAACCCTTCGATACCATTAAACGCTTCCTGAGTGGAGATGTTTACGACGCCTTCTTTAATGATGTCCTTGATCAGGGGCTTGTTTTTGCCTTCCGCGTCGAAGAAATGGCTTTCCCAGCCTGTGGGAGCACCCTTGCCGATGACGGTGACGTCATCGCGGTGCTCATCCTTTAGAGAGCTGCTGTTTGACGCCTGAGCGTCTGCCAATACATTGCTTTCGTTATCGCCGAACAGGTTTTCGACTTCGGATAGGTCAACGGAAATTGCTTTATAGCTGTCGCCGCTTTCCGTCAAATCGAGCGTGTTGCCGTCGGAATAGAGATGAGTTTCGTCGGGAGCCGCGTCGTACTCTCTCTCTTTGAGGCGGAACTCGTCGAGAAATACCCAACCGTTTGCATAAGTGCCGTTGGCGTCATAGGTGGTAACGGTGGACTCTGTGCCGCTGCTGTTGCATCTTCTGTAGCTGACCTTGCGATTGTCGCTGTTGCCGCCGGTCCCCAACCAAACTTCCATATTGTAGGAATAATCGATATAGGGATTGCCTTTTATATAAAATTTGTATGTCTGCCACGCGTTGGTAGAGTTGCCGTCGTCAGAGCCGTCTACGAAGGTGGAGTAGTTGCTGTTGGGATCGAGTTGACGGTTGCCGATGAATACGTTGCTGCTCTTTTGCGCGGAGATGCCCTTTATTTCGATGTCCGGACCGTCGCTGCCCGAGAGAATGAGAGAAACGCCCGCGCCGTGTATGCCAACTGTGTAAACGTCAAGCGAAATCACGTAGCTTTTGCCCTTTTCGATGGTGATTTTGCCGGAAGTCTTTATGCCCTGTGCGGTCATTAGTTGTTGGGACAGCATAAAAATATTTTTGCCGAGTTTATTTGCATTGCTTGAAATCGCGTCAATATATCCCTCGAGATGGCTTGCGGGTTTAAAACTTTGCACAACGCTATCCGTCAGAGATTTATAATAATAGGTGCCCGAATAATTCTGAAATTCGTCAGCGATCTTGGCCGTGTCCAACGTAGCGTTGATGCCAATGGACGCCGGGGCTGCGTCGTCGCCCTTGCCGCTATTGCCGGTCACATGGCTCCAAAGGTTGGGAGCGCCGGATTGCGACCTTGTGGAAGAGCCGAACTCAAAGTGACCGTTTGGAACCTTCAAAGTGGCAGTTATCGTATAAACCCCGTTTTGAGGAGCGGTCTGTTGTTGTGCAAGTTCAGCATATTCTTTTTCGCGGAAGAGGGAGGACGGGTTTGCGACATGCTCGTTTGCCACATCGTCGGTTGCTACCTCGTCGTCGGTCAGTTTTTTAAGCACAACGTTGTCGAAAAATGCGTAACCTGTAGTTTTGCCCGTCGTGAAGGATGAGGAGTATTTCCCGAGACCCAACATAACGGAGAGGTTTGTCGAAGAGGTGGGGGAGGATTCCAAATAAAATTCATACGTCCTCCAAGCACCGTCCGTTTTTATGCCGTAGGCCTCGGCATAGGTCGCGGAGCTTATATAAATGCGCGCGCCGCAATCCGCGTCGCCCTGTATATTGTAGGTGAGAACGTCTACGGTGAGTTTATAGTATGAGCCTTTTGCCAACGTAAAACTGGAAGACGTAAATCCGTATGCCGTTGCGCCGTGGATCTTATTGCCGTCATTGTCCGTGCCTTCCTCGGGCATATAAATCATAAGCGCGTTCTTTATATTGTCGTCGTTGCCGTAGCTGTCTCCCTTTTTGAGCAGATTTTTGATCGTGTCGTCGTTGTCGGACCAGGTGGCTTTGTTTGCGGCGTACGATGTTTCGTCAAGATTTATCGCGCCGGCAATGACGTCGTCGCGGAAATCGCCCGAAGAGTACATCTTTGCGCCGGTCCAACTTGTTATTCTGCGCGGATACGCGTCGTCGGACGTATCTACAACCTTAAAATCGCCGTTGGAAATAAGCAATCCTTCGGTCGCTTCGACGGTTTCTTGATTTACGTCGTCGTCCACATCGGTATCGCACGCGACGAGCAAACATGTCGTAAGCGTGAATATCACGACAAGCAACAACGTCAATACTACAAATTTTTTCTTGTTCATACCAGACCTATACTAGATTATTTTTACGGGCAGAGCCCGTTTTGATGAGCCCTAATCATACATGCGTATACGTGCGAGCGCACAACGCACCTATAGATTATGATTAAGTATTCTAATACAATTTAAACTATTTTGCAACCGATTTGCGATGTTTTTCATATTTTCAGATAAATTAAAAAAACTAGATATAAGTTTAAGCCTTACATATGCGAACATACGTTTTCAACAACATGACGTTTTACGGTGCCCCCAATAAATACGTTCGTTTTAAGGGAGGCAAAGCGCGGAGAATCGCTATTGCGCTTGCGGGTCTGCTGATTGGCGCAGTCAACGGGATATTCGGCGCAGGCGGCGGAATGCTTGCCGTGCCGGCGCTGTCGTTTATAGCCGGCTATGACGACAGAAAGGCGCATGCGACCGCGATAGCGGTCATTTTGCCACTGTGCCTCATCAGTTCGTTGGTGTATTCATTGCGCGGCAGTTTCGATTTCGCCGTCGTGCTGCCGACGGCCATCGGCGTTCTATTGGGCGGCGGCGTCGGCGCGGCGCTTCTGAAAAGGTTGCCTATCGATTCTCTTTCCTTCATTTTTTACGGGCTGATGTTGCTTGCCGGCATAAAGATGTTGACATGATTCAGGCGTTCTAATGCGGTATATGAGGTTTATATGAGATTTTTGTTGTATACTTTGGCCGGTGTTCTGGGAGGAGTTCTCGCAGGCATGGGAATGGGTGGCGGAACGCTCACCATGCCCATTTTGGTATTGCTTTTGGGAGTGGGGCAACTTACGGCGCAATATGCAAATCTCATTGCTTTTTTGCCGTCCGGAACGTCCGCGCTCGGTTTCCATTTGAAAAACGGCTTCATAAAATGGGAAAGCTTGCCGCCGTTACTTTTGCCGGCCGCTTTGACTTGCGCGATAACGTCTTTTTTTGCGACTGAGCTTGACGGAGAGCTGTTGCGGCGTCTGTACGGCGGATTTTTGACCGTTCTCGCAACGCTTGCGCTCACAATAAAAGTCTTAAGAAAAAGATGAATTGGGTATTTACAACGAGCACATATTTGTGTATAATTATATCAATCTTTAATAAGTGGGGATAAGTTGGGAATGCTTGGGAGATATCTCCACATTTGTCCTCTTAGGGTAGATGCTGACGCCTTTCTGGCGGCGATTTTATCAACAGGCATTCATCTTCACTCGGCAGGAGACTTTTATGGAAAAAATTGCTATCATCGACCTCGGTTCAAATTCGGCAAGATTGGTTTTGGTCAATGTGCTCGACGGAGGCTATTTTGTAGTTTTTGACGAACTTAAGGAAACGGTTCGTTTGGGGCAGGATATGGATTGGGACGGTTTTATAAAACCCCAACGCATCGCTCAAACGATAAAGACGCTCACTATGTTCCGTCGCCTTTGCGACGCAAATCATATAGACAAAATTTTTGCATACGCTACGGCAGCCGTGAGAAGGGCAAAAAATCAAAAGAGCTTCCTTGACGAGGTAGCGATGACCTGCGGCATAAAAATCAAGGTACTTTCGGTAGAGGAGCAGGCGATGCTCGTCTATCAAGGCGTCATAAATTCCATGGATATTCCAAAGGGGCTCATAATGGAAATGGGCGGTGGCTCTACAAATCTCATATATTACAATCGCCGCAATCTCATACATTACGAGACTCTGCCTTTCGGTGCCGTCACGCTTACGGACCTTTTCAAGAGTGACAATTCCACTCCGCAGGAGCGCGCCGCAAAGATAGAGGAGTTTATAGGCGAGCAACTCAAAAAAGTGGATTGGCTGGAGATGGTAGAACCCGACACGGCCTTCGTCGGCGTTGGAGGCAGTTTCCGCAATCTTGGCAGGATAAGCCGAATGATAAAGAAGTATCCCTTCAATATGACCCACAACTATGAGCTCAGCACGGCAGAGTTCGATGGTATATATAACACAATAAAGAAGTTGGACTTGGACAGCACAATGAAGATCAAGGGGCTGTCGAGCGGCAGAGCGGATATATTTCCGAGCGCGCTTGCCGTCATGAAGGCTGTGTTAAACTGCTTCAACTTCCAAAAAATCACTATCAGCGGTTGCGGTTTGAGAGAGGGCGCTATGTTCCGCTATGCGGTTCCCGGCGTGAACGAGAGACCGCTCGGCGACGTCTTAGGGCATTCGCTGTATACGCAGATGAAATATTTCGACATCAACATCGAGCATGCGGAGCATGTTTACGGCATCTCCATACAGCTTTTCAAGCAACTGAAAGTTTTGCATAAAATGCCGCGCGCATATGTCAGGGTGTTGAAGATAGCCGCGCTTTTGCACGACAGCGGTATGCGCATCAAATTTTACAACCATCAACTTCATTCGCAATATATCATACTAAACAGCAACCTCTATGGCGTGTCGCATAAAGATATAGTGCTCGCTTCATTCGTTGCCGTAGGCCACAGAAAGGCTGAGTTTAGCAAGGAAGATATCATAAAATATAAAGATATGATCACTGCCGAGGACGCGGAAGCGATAAGGAAACTGAGCGTCATTTTGCGTATTGCCGAGAGTTTCGATCGCAGCCAGAGTGGGGTCGTGACCGGCATCAATTGCGATGTGTTGGGAGACAGCGTCATAGTCAAGACGGAGGCGGAAAACGG
>CANREO010000036.1 GCA_947629635.1 uncultured Clostridia bacterium | reverse complement strand
TGTCGCCGTAGCCGGGACGCGTTTCACCGCCTTCGGGCTCTACATAGCCGGGTTCGTGCTGAAACATCGTCACTTTATAAGTGTCCTCCGCTTGCGCGGCGTCCAGGGCGGCAATAAGATTCGCATGCTCCGCGACGTGAGGCAAAGGCTGAATGAATGTTTGCGGAACTTGAGCTGTCCCGTGCTCTTTTATGTCAAAGTGATATGTTGACACATAGCTTTCGCCGTCGTTGCCCGTTGGATTCATACGATTGGTGACAATGTCGATCGCCGTGACCTTGTTTCCCGTTACGGACAGCCTCATGCTTGCTATAGACTCGTTCCATCCCGTGATGGGCGTGGCAATGCGCTTTGCCATTTCCGCGTCCGTGACGGCATATATGCCTTCTTCTTCGAAGCGGATATAACTTCCGTCGAGCCCGGCTATATATCGGAATGGATTGCCGAAGTCATTGTAGTTGTCTGTGTCGACGGTTTCCGTGACTTCGTTGTTCAGATTTTTGCAGACGGCGGCAAGATTTATTCCGTTGTCGGCAAGCTTGTAAATATATTCATAGTATATCTGGCCGCTGACGCTGTCCGATTCCTTTTGATAGATATAAGTGTCGGCGCCGAATACGGTCATGACGTCCATATGCGCGTCGTATTCGTCCGTTTCGAAGTCGTAAAAATAGCTGCCATCGTATTTTGTTTGCCCCTTAAGGGAGTTCAGCGCTGCCTCGGATATCTCTTCGCCGAGGAAAGTCGCGCCGATGCGCGTCGGAGCGCTGAGATTGAAAGAATAGGCGCCGCTCGCAAGTGTCACCGCGGTGCCGTTTACAAGCACGCTCTCCAATTGGAAATGCGGTTTTGCTTCAGCTCGCACCGTGACGGGATTGTTTAAAGATGGGTTTTCGGGATTTATTTCGACAGAGCCTTTTCTGCTGTCGTAGCGAAGGGCGATGACGTCGAATTTTACGGCGATCGTCGCATTCGCATTTACGTTGAAACTGAATGTACATACGCCTGTTTGGAGGTCCTCGTCGAGATTTACGGGCGTACCGTCAAGCAAAATTTCGCGCACCAGCAAATTTCCGCTCGGGGTGGCGGTTATCGTAACGCGATCGCCTTCCGAATAGCCGTTTCCCGAAGAAGGAGATATGCCGACGCTGCCCATAGAGCTGTCAAAACTCAATGAAACGGCGTATTTGCCTTCGGGCAAGTTGTTGCCGGAAGGGTCTTTCGGATGGCACGCTGCAATAATGCAAGTGGCAAGAAGCAGAGTAAGGACAAGCGATATTGCCAATAGAAATCTTTTTCGCATTGCGTCTCCTCGCGCGGTCGCGTATATACGCGCGCAAAACAATTTTGTTAATGTATTATATCACTATCATTATGCAATGTAAATGAATATTTGAGTAAAAAATAAATAATATTGCGAATTATGCGATTTTTTATGCAAAATTTATAACTTGTCGCAAATTTACAAACGCGCAAAAGCCGACCGTTATGAAAAATATTCCACTAATTTTTCGCGCGCGTCTGCATACAATATTGACGAGGTGATTATGTGGTCCAACGTTATAAGCATTGACAAGAAGTATACAAAAGAAATCGACTATATACTAAAGGGACTGTCAAATACAAATGATCTGTCGTATGCGGTGGAAGAATCCGATGACAGAATTTGGATATACATCGCCAGCGCCTGTGAACATCAACCCGAAATCGAGGATGTCGTGATAAAGTTGCTCGAGGCGGTATTTTTGTCATATTTCAAAACGCGTTTTTTTATAAGCAAGCTGAAAATAACCTCGCTCACTTATGCCAAATGCGCGCTTTTAAGTTCGATCGTACATTTTGACAGAGACTTCGAAAGCGGCGTTGTGGCAAGAGTCATGCGCAACTCTTTGGACTACAACTTGGACGGGCTCATGAATTTTCGCTTGCGCGCTTTGCGCGAAAGTTGGGACGAACTTGCCGATGTGGCGCGCAGACTGCTCGACGGCGCGACGGACGAGAACGATATATACGACATCGCGTCCTTTATAACAGGAAGCGACGGAGGCAAAAATCAACTCATTTTGAAACACGGAGTTTTGAAAAATATCACGAGACGCAAAAATATAGACGTTATAGACCTCTTCGACGACGAGGAGTACAATCTTTTGTACGCGATCATATCTCAAAAGCCATGCGAAATTTTGTTGGAAGACATAAGACTGTCCGCGCCGATGTGCAGCACATTGAAGAAGATCGCGCGCGTCGTGGAACGATAACACAAATAGTGTTTTGTCAAAACATTGTCTGTTTATTGGATTTTTCCCATTAAATATACACCGATTTTTCATTATACATTTACAAAATTCATTAAATACACGAAACGTATATTAAAAATATAACACAATTCGTGTTTCAAATTTTTTCTGTTTTGTCGTATTTCTGCGCATGAAGATATGCAATTAAGTTGCTTTTGGTTATTATATTTCTTGCCTGTTTGAGAAAAATAGTGTATTATTATATACTGACTTTATAGTAATAGACACGCATGCGATCGCATGTTCAGGAGATTTTATGGCAAAAACGCAAAAAAAAGTCAAAGTGACTTTTCTCGGCGGCGTCGGCGAAATAGGCAAGAATATGACCGTCATCGAGTGCGGCGAAGATATGATAATCGTCGATATGGGAGTGGCTTTTCCCAAGGACGACTGTCCCGGGATGGACGCCATCATACCCAATATCGAGTATGTAAAGAGCAATGCAAAAAAATTGCGCGCAATAGTGCTCACTCACGGGCACGAGGATCACATCGGGGCGATACCCTACTATGCGGAATTTATCAAGAAGACGCCCGTTTACGGCACTGCGCTCACGCTTGGACTTCTTAAGCGCAAGTTGGACAAAAATGCCGCGCGTTGCAATCTGGTCACTGTCGCGGAGGGCGACGTCGTACAACTCGGCGCAATGAGAGTCGAATTTATCAAAGTCGCGCACTCCATGGCCGGAGCATGCGCGCTCGCCGTCTACACGGATGGAGGAACAGTGTTTGTCACCGGCGATTTTAAGATCGACAATACTCCGATAGACGGAAAGAAGACCAATCTGAGTCGAATAGCTCAAATAGGAGCTAAGGGCGTGCTGTTGATGCTTGGCGAGTCTACAAATATCGAGCGGAAGGGTTCATCCACCTCCGAAATGGTTGTGGGACAAAACCTTGAAAACATCTTTATCGGCAACAAAAACAAAAGGCTTGTCATCGCCTGTTTCGCCTCTTCCAACTACCGCGTGCAACAGGTGTTGAATCTTGCGCATAAATACAACAGAAAAGTGGTGCTCGCCGGCAAAAGTATGAAGGGCATGGTGGACGTCGCCTCCGCTTGCGGCGAACTCAGCGTTCCTAAGGGCGTCATAGTCGACAGCGTGGGCAAATTGTTGCCGGGCGAAACTTTGATATTGGCAACAGGTTCGCAAGGAGAGCCGTTGAGCGCCCTGCATCAGATGTCCAAAGGGGAGTTCAACAAGATCAATCTCGGCAAGGATGACGTCGTTGTGCTTAGCTCTTCGCCAATACCCGGCAACGAAAAGAGCGTGTACGACGTCATCAACGATATATTCAGAAAGGGCGCGGAAGTGATATACGACAGCATGAACGACATCCATGTATCCGGACACGCCTACGAAGAGGAGTTGAAACTTATGCTGACGCTCGTGCGCCCCGAATACTTCATGCCCGTGCACGGCGAATACAGACATCAGTTCAAGCACGCGCGAGCGGCTGTATCGCAGGGCGTGCCTTCGAAAAATATCGTGATCCCCAACATCGGCGAATGTTATACCGTCTCGCGCAAGGGAATAAAAAAGCACTCCAACGTGGAGGCCGGCAACGCCTATGTCGACGGCGTCGTGCTCGAGGACGGAGAGACCGTCGTCAATGACCGTCGTTCGCTGGCGCAATACGGCATGTTGCTTGTTTTGGCGGCCGTCGATGTCGACAGGGGAGTCGTGGTGGGAGGCGTAGACGTAGTCGCTCGCGGCTTCAATCTGACGGAAGCAATAGAAAAGAAGATCAAAAACGCCGTCGTAGACAGTATAAACTGCGCGGATTTTGACAAATCGGACATCGACGAGTATGCAAAGAGCGTAAAAAAAGCAGTTCGTAAGCTGATTGCAAAAGACAGGCAATATCCGATAATATTGCCCGTCGTAGTGCAGGATTGAGGACAATATGCAAAGAAAGCCGATCATTTTGATAATGACCTCCAGGGACGAATTCGACAACGTGTCCCAAAAGCTTGCCGCCGCGGTAAGAGCGATAGGCACGCATAACGTTGTCGTAATGAGCGACGACAAATACGGCGCCGTCGCAAAGAGGTCTACTCTCGAAAGGCTTATGGACAGCAGAAACGAGTATCAATATCTGCTTGAAAAAAAGGACAGGGGCGTGCTTCGAGACAAGCTGAGGCTGAAAAAGTTTTCAAAGCGCGTCAGACGCATAGGCAATATGCTAAAACGCTTCCATCCCGAATACATATTGTGTATGACGCCATATGCGCACCATTGCGCGTCGGAAGCCAAGCGCAAACTCAAATTTACAACAAAAATCATATATCTAATGCAGTCTTTTACTCTTCCCAAGCGTGGCGTAGGAGAGGATACGGACGTGTTTATTGTGGAAAATCAGGATGTCAAGTCGGAAATGGTCCGCCTTGGCATACGCCCCAAAAACATTATGACGATGGGGCTTCCCTTCGACGCCGTGCCAAAAACCGAAGAAGAGATCGCGACCGCAAAACAGGAGTTGGGTTTGCCGCGTTCCAAGACCATCTTCGTCAATATGCGCTCGAAAAAGGACTTGATGTCCGTGATGTCACTGTTGTTGGACCAAGGCCACATAGCTACTATTGCGGTCAATTGCGACAACCAAAAACTCAAGCAAGAGATCGGAAATATGGCGCTGACGGCCTCTGTACCTATCATCTTCGTGCCGGCTAAGGAAAAGGCGGAGGATTTTTTGGCGGTATGCGACATCGCCGTCACCGATTTCGATCCATCTGTGATATACAAAAGTTTTAAACTGGGGATCCCGGTGATCCTTTTCACGCGCGACGAACATGCGCAACAGGATATCCAATATCTTGTCACGAGGGGTCTTGCTCTTCGCGCAAGAGAGGATATGGATATTGTGGGACTGGTGTACAAGTTGTTGCAGACGGAGCTTGCCTCCGATCTCGCGGCAAACGGCAAGAAATGGGTGGAATTCAGCTCGCTTGAAAATATAGCAAACTTTCTTGCAACATACATAGCATTATGAAACATGAGGTATGAGATGAAACCTTTGATCGCAGTCGTGGGCAGACCCAACGTGGGCAAATCCACGCTTTTCAACAGAATAGTGGGGGAGAGGATAGCCATTGTCGAGGACACTCCGGGCGTCACAAGGGATCGCATTTACGCCGATTGCGAATGGTGCGGCAGAGCTTTCACGCTCATCGATACTGGCGGTTTGGAGCTTAAAAGCGAGGATGAAATGTGGACGCACATTCGCGCGCAAGCCGAAATCGCCGTCGACAGCGCCAAAGAATCGTCCGTTGTCAGACCCGTCGTGCTGTATGTGGTGGACGGCAAGACGGGTCTGACAACGGACGATTCTTTGGTGTGCGCTTTTCTTCGCAAGGCGGCAGTGCCCGTTGTGCTTGCCGTAAATAAGATAGACAACGGTTATTCGGACACCGTATTCGATTTTTACGCGCTGGGTTTTGGCGAGCCGTATCCCGTAAGCGCCGCTCAGGGCAAGGGCATCGGCGACCTTCTTGACGCATTGATGGAAGTAATACCCGTAAGCGCCGTCGAGGAAGATCCCGATCGCATAAAAATAGCAATAGTCGGCAAACCAAACGCGGGGAAGAGTTCTATAGCAAACAAATTGCTGGGTTTCGAGCGCAGCATTGTCAGCGACATCGCCGGCACTACTCGCGACGCGATCGATACTCGGCTCGATGTGGGCGACGATAAATATCTGATCATCGATACGGCAGGCATGCGTAAGCGTAAGGCGGTGGATGAGGACATAGAAAGATATTCGGTAATGCGCGCTTTGCTTGCCGTAAGACGAGCGGACGTGGTTTTGATAGTTTGCGACAGCACGCAAGGCCTCACCGAACAGGATGTGAGGATCGCTGGATTTGTGCATGAGCAGGGCAAGGCGTCCGTCGTCGTGATGAACAAATGGGATTTGATAGAAAAGGATACGCATACGATAAATGCCTTTGAAAGCAAACTTGCCGAAGATCTCAAATATATGGACTATTTTATGTCCGTATATGTCTCTGCCAAGAGCGGCAAGCGCGTGGATAAGTTGCTCACCATGTGCAAAAAAGCCGTGGAAAACAGCCGTCGCAGGATATCTACAGGCGTGCTTAACGAGGTTATGAACGAAGCTATGCGCATAAGCGAACCGCCGTCCAAACTCGGCAAGCGATTGAAGATATACTACTTCACGCAAGTATCTACAGCGCCACCGACGTTTGTAGCGAAGGTAAATGACTCCGCTCTCATGCACTTCAGCTACAGACGCTATCTCGAAAACGCCCTCAGAAAGAGTTTCGATTTCGAGGGGACGCCGATACGAATACTTGTAAGGACTAACAACGAAAAAACAGAATAGACGCTTTAAGCGGTAAAAATATTAGGATAAAATGTCGATTTGTGCGCAGTAATCTATTTTTGAAATATTGCATACAATGAGATGATCGAGGGGCCGATATGCAAACGGATGTTGAAAGACTTTACGACAAATTGAAAGAGGAAAAAAAGGCGTTCAGGAAGCTTGCCAAGCGCGATATTGCGGTGGATATGACTCGCGGAAGACCGTCTGCCGAGCAGTTGAAAATTGCTTTGCCGATGCTTGAAAACGCCGCGTCGTTGAATTTTGCGGCGGAGGGCGGAGACGCTCGAAACTACGGGGACCTTGCCGGGTTGAAGAGTGCGCGCGAACTCTTTGCGGAAATATTCGAAGTGAAGCCCGAAGAAGTAATCGTAGGCGACGGCAGTTCGCTGGAAATGATGTATTTTTTGATAGATTGCGCTATGCAATTCGGCGTACTTGGCGGCAAGCCGTGGAACTCTTTGCAAAGCGTAAAATTCATATGCCCGGCGCCGGGATATGACCGTCATTTTACAATTTGCGAGGCGTTTGGCATAAGCATGATCACGGTGCCCATGCGCGAGGACGGCCCCGATATGGATCTCATAGAACAGTTGGTTTCAAACGACGCGAGCATAAAGGGGATATGGTGCGTGCCCAAATACTCCAATCCTACGGGCATTACATACAGCGACGGGACCGTCGTCAGGATGGGAAGCCTCCGACCGGCAGCAAAGGACTTCAGGGTGTTTTGGGATAACTCTTACGCCGTTCATTCGCTGTATGAAGACGAGAAGCTTAAAAACATCTTCGAAGTCGCACAAAAGGCGGGCAACGCGAATATGGTGTACGGTTTTACTTCCACCTCGAAAATCACGTTTGCGGGCAGTGGAGTGGCAGCTCTTGCCGCAAGCGAGGCAAATATCAAAGATATCCTCAAAAAATTGGGCGTGCGCAAGATAAATCCGAACAAAGTGAATCAATTGATGCACGTAGCGTTTTTGAAGGACATCCAAAATATCAGGGAGATCATGAAGCAACACGCAGCCATTTTGCGGCCGAAATTCGAATTGTTCGAGACAAAAATGTCGGCGGCTTTCGACGATGACGAACGTGTGAAATGGAGCAAACCAAAGGGCGGATATTTCATCTCCCTCGATGTTCCGGGGATAGCCAAACGTACGGTGGCGTTGGCCGCCGAAGCCGGCGTAAAATTTACGGCCGCCGGCGCAACATTCCCGTATAAAATGGACGACCGCGACGGCAACATACGCATAGCGCCGTCAGTACCGACATTGGAAGAGATGGACTACGCCGTGGACGTGCTGATATCGGCAATAAAAATAGCCACACTGGAGAAGGATATCGCCGCTATCGAACAACAATAATCATATAAATAGTAAAAAGCAGTTGCCATATTTTGCTTCTTGTGATATATTTAATGCATCCGCCGGTGTGGTGAAATTGGCAGACGCGCTGGACTCAAAATCCTGTGGACTAATCATCCGTGTCGGTTCGAGTCCGACC
>CANREO010000035.1 GCA_947629635.1 uncultured Clostridia bacterium | reverse complement strand
CCGCATCATGCACCGCCACTACACCATGCGCTCCTATGACAATCTTTGGGACGAGTCGGTAAACCGTCGCAAGACGCTTATCCTCAGCCTGCTCGGCGTAGCGATACTTGTGGTATATTTTTATTTTGCTTTTACATCCAAGCCGTTTTTTGCGGAGTTGCTGTCCATAATCGGCTCGTTTGCCGTGTGGGAAGCGGCGGATTCGATTTTGCTGGAACGGCCGAGGCTTAGGCGCGAACACAGAAACATTTTGCAAAATATCAAGCAACTTATAGAGTTTATAGACGACGATCCGAATCAGACAAAAACTTTAAATAGCGAGGAGCGCCCCGACGAGGAGCCGAGCGACGCCGAGTCTGAAGCAAGTGAAGAGAAGTTGTCGCAAACGGATATCTAGCCGTAGCCCAATTTGCATATTTAAGCAACAATTCGAAAATTTTTCGACCTATAGGCATATAATAGAAGATATACAGTGTATATTTATACATAAAATTTAAATTTTTATGTAATTTTGTTGCGTTCTTCGGAATGTGTGTTATAATTTACTAAAATAATATCGAGCGCAGAGGTTGTGCTCGCGCAAAAGGAGTTTATATGACAAAGCGCAATTTATTTATACGGGGGGGGGTATTGGTGCTGCTCGTGGCGATGCTGGGCATTATGCTGGCGTCCGTACTTGTTGCATGCGACCCTAAATCCGACGACCAACCAAAGGTCGAACTGAAGCCTCAAAACGCGCAGACGGTTTTTGCAGAGAGTTATGATTATAAAAGCTTGTTTACGGCGACCGTTGATGGCGAACCTTATGAAATAAAGGACGAATATATCGACGCGTCCGCTGTCGATCTAAACGTTGCCGGGACGTACGACGTCAAGTGCGAGATCGAGGTCAACGGCAAAAAGTACAGCGCAACAGCGAAGCTCACCGTGGTCGCGCCGGCAAAATTTACCGTCGCGCCGGCGTCCAGCCTGCTTCAAGCCGTATATATCGGCGAAGAATTCGACTTTACGACATTGTTTGTCGCCACTGTAAACAGCCAACCGCACGCGCTTAGCGCAAGCGACATAGACATCAGCGATGTCGACCTGAATACGGAAGGCTTGTACACCGTAAAGGCGAGCCTCACTGTGGATGGTCAGACTAAAACTGCGGAAAGGTCGGTATACGTCATTGCAAGGACCAATGCGGACATCGTCGGCGCAATGACATATGAATATGACAACTATGCTGCCGTAGTCAATGTTGAAGAGGACGACGACGGCTATCAGGCGCATGAGGTGCTCAATATCAAAGTCGCCGAGGGCAGATATTCTTATGATAGCGCCCTTGTGGGCAGAGATCCGCATACGCAATTCATATTCGAATGCGATCCGCAAAGCGGCGCCGCAACTTCTGCATATTATATGGATAATGGCGCCTGGAAAAAGAGTAGCAATACGAATTATTATGCAGATCTATATCTGTATTACGTCGTTGCCGACGCCGATTTTGCGGAACACTTTGCGCTTGGCGAGGACGGGATGTTTTATGCCATTGGTGACGAAACCACGCTCACCAATTATGCGACGAATCTCCTTGGCTACAATACCGAGCTGATGGGCGATGTGAGTAGCCTCAAGGTGAGAGTGGAGGACGGCAAGATTAAAAAGATCGTCGTCGAGTCCGCTTATACAAACATCGAAGACGATTATTCGGACAGCTATCGCATCACCGTCGAGTTGAGCAATTTCGATGCTATATCTGTCGATATACCTCATGTCGAACCCGAAGTGGAAATCACCGCCAACAACACCGTCGAAGTATTTGTGGGCGATATAACCGAGTATAACTTCCTTTCGCTGTTCACGGTGAAGGTGGACGGAGATGCGTACACAATAAATACAGAAGACGGCGACAGTTACACCATCGAGCAAAATGTGGATTTCAATGCCGCCAACGAATATACCGTCACACTCAAATTGACCGTTAAGGGCGGACAGGTACAACATACCGCAACAGCCAAATTTACTGTGAAGGAGCATGAGGATTTATCCTTTGAACAAATTCTCGCTGCGGCGGCACAAAATTGTACGTTTGTTAAGGACGGAAGTACCACCTATAATTTTGTCGGCAATTACATTTATTCAGAACAAAGCACGGTAACATATCTATATAATATAAAAGATGATCTCGCACTGAAGAGCTATAAAGTTACAGGTGGAGAGCCGACACTATTTAAGGAAACCGATACTACTCCTCTACTGCGTCTGGATTTATTGAAAGATTTACAATATGAAGACAAGGGAGACGGAACTTATGTGGCGTCCGGAACGGCTTCAGGAAAGAGCATTGCGGATATTTTGAAGTTGTGTTGTATTGCAAATGCAACGGTATCGGCAAGCAAAGATGCTATTATCGCCAAATATATTGATGGCGTATTGAGTTTTGAATTTAACTATAAATTCTTGACCATTGAAAAAACCATTGTTTACACTATATCCAATATAGGCACGACGGAGATACCTTGCCAACTTCCCACGGCGTGACGGACATTAAAACAACTTCCGCAATGCGGAGTTAGAGGACCGCTTATGGAGCGTCCTTAGAGGATCAAAAAATAAAAAGACTGACGAGCAATCGTCAGTCTTTTTTTATACGCGTGATCTTATCTTGGCGTTGCAAAGGGAGATGCGCTCGCGCTCGGCGCATTTCGATTTGTCGGAACGCTATAATAAACGGGAAGGGCATTCGCAGATTTCGGGCTTCAGTTGCGTCATAAGGCGTTTGACCTCTTGCAAGGTCGGATATGAAGGGATCGCGCCGTGTCCGGATACGGAGATAGCGGCGGCGCAAGAGGCAAATTTCACCGCCTCCGCCACATCGCGTTTTGCCATCAACGCTGTCAACGCCGCGCCCATAAAGCAATCGCCGGCGCCCACCGTGTCAAGCGGACGCGCGTTCAAGGAGGGGCAGGACAGGCATTTCCCGTCCGACGAGTATGCGGCGGCTCCGTTTGCGCCGCGCGTCAGCAAAAGCAGTTTGATATTGGGTGAAAAATCAAAAATTTCTTGAACTTTTTTGTATCCGAATGCACAAAATTCTTCTTCGGACATTTTCAAGATGTCCGCATATTTCATAAAGTCTTTGGCCGTGCGCAGCATTTCATCTTCGTTTTGCCAAAGGGACGGGCGCAAATTGACGTCATATGAAATTGTCACCCCCGCATTTTTTGCCGCTTCGAGCGCCGCGATATGCGCATATTTTGCGGCGCTTTCGACAAGACATACGGAGCAAAAATGCAACGCGTCGCCCTCGCCGAAAAGATTCGTATCGATCTCATCCGCACAAAGCGCAAGGTCGGCTGTGCCGTCTCTGCAAAACAGAAAATGCCTTTCGCCGTCGACAAGACGTACCTGCGCAACGGCGGTTTTTTCGTTGCCGATAGGCGCATGGCTCAAATCGACCCCCAAAGAGGAAAGTTCCGAAAAAATGTATTTCCCGTATTCGTCTGAAGAAAGTTTGCCCAAAAACGCGCTTCTGCCGCCCAATTTGGCGACGCAAGCGGCGACGTTCGCCGGAGCTCCGCCAACAAAAGGAACGCCGTCGATCAGATCTATAAGCGCTTCGCCGATGCAGTATATCGTGCGCATATTCAGTGGAAGCCTCTCAAACCGACATAATCCACTTTGCCGTCAAACAATTTGGCAAGTTCCTCCGCTTCGGGCTTTTCGATGGGCGTGTAGCCGTGCGAAATGCAGCCCTCGCTGTCCACGTATTTTTGGAAGAAAAAGCGTTTGGCCCCGTTTATCCAATCCGCGATTTCGCTTATATCTTGCGCGGTGTGGAAGTCCTTTATCAAAGTGGTGCGAAATTCATAATCCTTCGCCTTTGTCATTATTATGCGGATGCTCTCGTTTACGGCTGCCATATCCACCTTTGAAAGTCCGCATGTATAGGCGTATTTTCGGGGGCTGTTTTTTATGTCCATAGCCATATAATCCACAAGTCCGTCGTCAAGCAAAGCCTCCAGCGCGGTCGGTCTCAGCCCGTTGCTGTCGACCTTTGTGATGTAGCCCATATCGCGCACCCTCTTCAAAAAATCGGCAAGATCGGGCTGCAAGGTTGCCTCGCCGCCCGTCACGCAAACCGCGTCCACAAGGCCTTTGCGCTTTTCAAGATAGTCAAAGACCTCTTGCTCGTCTATTTGTTGCGCGGCGACGTTGCCTAAAACCAGCGCGCCGTTATGGCAAAACGGGCAACGTAAGTTGCATCCGCCCGTAAAAACCGTGCAACTTATCTTGTCGCCGAAGTCCACCATGGAAAATTTTTCGAATCCGCATATCAACATAATACAGTCATTATACCATAGCAAAGACGATTTGCATACAAAAATCCGCGCGTTTGCCCGATTATATCGTTTTTTCAATTTCGCCGATCGGTCGATAAAAAATTCAAAAGCGAGCTTATGCTCGCTTTTCCGATTATTCGCTTGCAAGTTTCAACATCACGAAGCCCTGCTTGGCTTTGCAAAGTGGGCAACAATCCCATGCCTCCTTGCCTTCCGCCTCGTATCCGCAACCGCTGCATTTCCACTTGACCGGCTTTTCCTTTTTATACAGAGTGCCGGATGACATCTGGCTGTACAGATCCTCAAACAACTTTTGATGGCACACTTCTACGCCGGCGATCTTTTCAAACAGCCCCGCGATCTCGTCAAAGCCCTCGTCGCGCGCGATCTTCGCGTATGCCTTGTATGTTTTGACCTCCGCCGCTTCGTCTTCGGCGGCGAGCTTCAGATTTTCCACAAGGTTCCACTTTTCTCTGAACGGATAGCCCGAGCTGATATCGATATTGTCGATGGTCTTGTTGCTCGCTTGTTGAATGTAGGTGTAGAGCATGCGCGCGTGATTGAATTCGTTGTAAACGACTTTGTCAATAACTTCGGCCATGGCATTGTAGCCTTCGTTGCGAGCGCCGTATTCGATAAATCTGTATCTTGCATACGCCTGCATTTCGCCCGCATATGACTTTGCAAGATTGAGGAAGGTTTTGCTGTCGATAAGTTTCATAGTTATTCTCCTTTTTTGAATATGCGTTAATTATTGCGAATTTTTGCAAAATATATACCGTTCGCGCTTGGTTTTTTGCAATTTGCTTGAAGTTATCGCGATAGGGGGATATAATACTAATAGTAAAATCAAAGGAGTAAGATATATGAGCGATTGTACACACGATTGCGGCAGCTGCGCCAAAGATTGCGCGAGCCGCATAAGCTCCGAAAAGCCGCACGAACTCAGCCGTATCGGTAAGACGATAGGCATTGTCAGCGGCAAGGGCGGCGTGGGCAAGTCATTGGTGACGACTCTGCTTGCCGTAGGCATGGCAAAACAGGGCAAGCGCGTCGCAATACTCGACGCAGACATCACGGGTCCGTCCATTCCGCGCGCTTTCAATATAAAGGGCGGTATAGACGGCGATGACTTGGGCATTTATCCGCGCGAGAGCGAGGGCGGAATAAAGATAATATCCTCAAACCTTTTGCTTGAAAACGAAAACGACCCCGTCATTTGGCGCGGCCCCGTGATCGCAAGCATGGTGAAGCAGTTTTGGACGGACGTCATATGGGGAGACGTGGATTATATGTTTGTGGACATGCCTCCGGGCACGGGCGACGTCCCTCTCACGGTATTTCAATCAATAAAACTGGACGGGATAATCGTCGTCACTTCTCCGCAGGAGCTAGTCAGCATGATAGTGGAAAAAGCCGTCAAAATGGCTAAAACCATGGGCATAAAGATATACGGCGTAGTGGAAAACATGAGCTATTTTATTTGCCCGGACTGCGGCAAGGAGACAGAGCTTTTCGGCGGAAGCAAGATAGACGAGGTCGCAACGGATTTTGATCTTAAAGTGCTGGGCAGATTGCCTGTTGACAGGGAGATCGCAAAGGCTGTCGACGAAGGCAGGGCGGAGAGCCTGGCGGACAGAGACCTGCTCGCCGCTGCGATCAAGGAAATATCAAAATAAGCATTTTATGTGCGATTATAAGCATATAAAACTTCATTTGATCGAATAATATGACAAGAAGAGAAATTGCCGAAAAATATTTTATCGAGGGCTACAACTGCGCACAAGCGGTAGCGCTTGCATTTGCCGATCGTTTGGATATCGGCAAAGATCAACTTTTGAAGGTGGCATCATCCTTCGGCGGCGGACTGGGACGTATGCGCGAAGTGTGCGGCGCGGTGAGCGGCATGGCAATAGTTGCGGGCGCGCTGAACGGATATAGCGATCCGTGTGACAGAGCTAAAAAGACGGAACATTACGCCTTGATACAGGATCTTGTGGCACGATTCCGCGACAAAAACGGCTCTTATATCTGCAGAGAGTTGTTGGGCGCAAAGTCAGCCGCCGCGAGCCCCGTCCCCGACGAGCGCACGCCGGAATATTATAAAACGCGTCCATGCGCAAAACTTGTGGGTGATTGCGCGGAAATACTTGAAAAGCAGTTTGACGTCGAGACATTATGAGCTATTATGACGAGGTATACTCTATCGTAAAAAAAATACCTAAGGGCAAGGTGGCGACCTACGGGCAGATCGCCGCGATTACCGGGTCGCCCAAGGCGTCTAGAGCGGTGGGATACGCGTTGCATTTCAATCGCGACCCTCGGCATATTCCGTGCTACAGAGTGGTAAACAGGTATGGCAGGTGCGCGCCGGCGTTTGCCTTCGGAGGTCCCGACGTACAGGCCGCGCTCTTGAGAGCAGACGGCATAGAAGTGGACGCAAACGGTTATGTCGATCTCGATAAATATCTTTGGGACGGCAAATAAAAAGCCCCTTTCGGGGCAAGGGCACAGGCCCTTTTTATTTTGTTTTTTTATACAGATATTCCAAAATAGCTTTTCGTTTGAGTATGCCGATATAGGCGTTTTTGTCGTCGACGAGCGGTATGAAATTTTGCTCCAACGCGAGTTCGATGACGCGCTCCATAGATACGCGCAGATCTAGCGCTTGGTAGGAGCGATACTTTTCGATGTCACGTACAAAAATGTGCTCCGCCTTTTTTATATCGAATGCGGCGTCGTTTTTTATGTATCTCAAAATGTCTCCCTCCGAAACAGAGGTTATGTACTTGCCCTGTCTGTCTATAAGCGGAATCACCGAAAACTTATGTTTGTCAAATTTCTCGAGTGCTTGTCGTATGGTGGAGTCATCAAATAGATAGTACGTAAGGGCTTTGGGCGTGAAAAAATCGAAAATGTTCATTGCTCTTACTCCGTATATAAATATTGTACCATACAATATATGTTAAGTAAATGCCCAAAATTACAAAAATAAGCCTCACGGCTTATCCTCAGGTTTCAAAAACAGCACGCCGCGAGTGTGGACGTCCGCGTAGGAAAACGTTTTCAATTCGCCGGTATCCAGTTTTACGGAAAACACCGCCGGAAATACCGCGGTGACCTCGCCTCTGTAAAGAGCGCTCTTGCCGCGCCCGGAGTTTACTTTTATGAGCACGGGTATGCCGATAAGTTTTTTTACTCTGCTTTTGGCGGAGTCCAAGTTTTGTCCTATCTCTCGCATATCTGTTTTATTGCCTGATTTGCGACAAAGTATACCTATACTGCGCTGCCGTTGAGCCAACTTTCGATGAGAGATTCCGTGTTTATGCCTTGAGTCGAAAAAGCATCGGCAAGTTGAGTCGCCGTCGCGATCTTGAATTTGTTTGCGTCATAGTATGCGCGAAGCGCGTCTTCGAATTTTCTATCGCCCGCAAGCGTGCGCAATGTGTCAAACAGCAGCGCCCCTTTCAAATAGGCCACCGCAACGTATTCGCCGTCCGATATAAAACTCGTCAAATGCCTATGCATCGAGTTGTCAAAACCGACGCCGGGCTTAAGCGCGGCAAACGCTCCGTATGAGCGGCTTATTTCCGCCATTTTCGCGGCGAATGTCTGTCTTTCACCGGTCAACTCGTAATAATAATAGGTGCAGAATTCCGCAAGCCCTTCGTCCAGCCATGCGTCTGTCAATTGGTCGTTGCCGACCGCGTTGTACCACCATTGATGCGCGATCTCGTGCGTCACGACGTCAAGATAATTCTCTTGCGAAGAGGGGGCTACGATGGCGAAGCCGCCGTACTCCATGCCGCCTGCTTCTCCGATGTCGCTTTCGCACAGCCCGAACGTTGAATAAGGATATTCGCCGAAATGTTCTGAAAAAACTTCGAGGACTGTGCACGCGCGCGCCAAAGTCGCTTCGGCGTCGCGGTCATAGATATATTTATAATCGACGGTCACTCTTTTGCCGCCTATATCTGCATCGGCGTTCGCGCATTGCAATTTGCCTATAACAATAGCGAAATCGCGTACGCATTCCGCGGCGATTTCCACCGTCTTTGTTCCGTTGTTTTCGGATATAAGTTCCATACAGCCGCCCGTCGCCACCTCGAGATCGTCGGGTATCGTCAGATTTACGTAAAATGAGGAGCAATCAAAATAGAATGGGTCGCCGTAGTTGCAAAAAACGTCCTCTCGCCAGACGCCGTCATACATGGCAAGCACGGGATAA
>CANREO010000034.1 GCA_947629635.1 uncultured Clostridia bacterium | reverse complement strand
GCAAGTGGGAGAAAACGATATGCGCGTCGTACTGCATTTGCATCACGCTCTTGCACCCGTAAAGATCGCAGTTTTGCCGCTGCAAAAACAGCTCAACGAAAAGGCGGAGGAGATCTATTCGACACTCTCCGAACATTTTGCCTGTGACTATGACGTCTCGGCTTCGATAGGCAAACGATATCGCCGTCAAGACGAGATAGGTACTCCGTATTGCGTGACCGTAGACTTCGAAAGTTTGGAAGACGACTGCGTGACCGTGCGCGAGCGCGACACAATGGCGCAAGTGCGCGTGCCCATACAATCATTGACTACATATTTCACTGAGCAATTCGAATATTGACAAGCAAAATAAATTTAAAAATCCGGCGCAACCGCGTCGGATTTTAATTTTGCTCGATTTTGTTTCTATATCAATTTTGGTTGAGTTTTGCAAAGGCTTTTTTATTCTGTTTATAAAGCGTCTTAAACACTTCGAATCCCTTGTCATAAACTTTTTGTTTCAACTCAAAGTTTGGTTGATATGTCTTATACGCAGGGATAAAGTCCTTAATACGTTCAAACGAGGGTATCAAACCCATGCCTACTCCCACACAGGCCGCAGCTCCTACCGCCCCTATGTTTTGCGGACTTTTTACCGTTTCTATCACGTGCCCCGTAATATCCGCAAGGGTTTGACAAGTGAAATCGTCAAGCGCGCCGCCGCCGACAAATCTTATTACGTCGGATGGCTTAACTTTACGCGCCGAAGCCTCCAACATCCATCTCTTGTGATAGCAAATGCCCTCCAAAACGGCACGGATCAACTCGGATTTGCCCGTCTCGAGGCTGATGTTGAAAAACATTCCTCTGGCATATGGATCCTCGAAAGGACAACGATTTCCGTGCAACCATGGCGTAAATATCACGCCTCCGCTTCCGGCAGGTACGTCGTCCACTATATCTGTCATGTATTGGAAGAGGTTGATATACTTTTTTTCATAATCCGTGCATTCGGCTATGTGTGTCTTTTGTATGTAGATGCCCACCTCGTCCAGCGCTATGTGGTCCTTGACCCATTCAAAACACTTGCCGGAAGTCTCAAGTTCCGCAAAATAGTTGAATCTCCCCGGTTCGGCCGCTACAGTAGCTGCGATCATCGCTTTTACATCGACGACCGATTTATCCGTGATAGTGCCAACCCAGCCCGACGTGCCGCTGTATATATGCGTATCGCCAAGCGCCGTAGAGCCGGCTCCTACGCCGATCAAATTAGCGTCCATGCCGCCGCCGTACACCTTTATGCCCTTGACAAGTCCCAGCTCCTTCGCCGCGCGCTCTGTCACTTCTCCGGCACAATCCGTAGACGCGATGAGATCCGGCATGTGATTTATGTCGACTCCGTAAAGCTTGCAGACCTTTTTCGAAAACCGCTTATGCTTGTAATCGTAAAGCAACGTGCCAAACGCCGAATCGTATGTCATCACAAAGTTGCCCGTCATTCGCGCGATCAAATACTCTTTTACGTCAAGCCATTTGTAAACGCGCGCAAAGTTTTCGGGCTCATGCTTTTTCATCCAGTTGTATTTCCACACCGGATCCTTTACGCTTACCGGCGCCGCGCCCGTGATGATAAGCGTCGGAATAAGCTTAAAGATGTTGCCGCCGGCAATCTGCAGACCATGCGCAACGCCTTCCTTTATCTCCTGCGTAGCGCGCTGATCCATATAACTGAACGCTCTGTGCACAGGCACTCCGTCTCTATCCACAAGCACAAGCCCCTGTGCCTGCGAGCAGAATGATATGCCCTCCACCGCTTCAGGTTTAATGTCGCACTTTTCAAACACTTGGCGAGTAGTTTGCGCCATGGCAGCCCACCATTCGTTCGGGTCTTGCTCAGCCCCTCCGTCGTCAAGCACATACAGATTGTAGCTTTCGGTTGCTGACGCGATTATTCTGATGTCTTGATCTATTCCGATAAGACAAGTCTTTACGCCGGTCGTGCCGACATCGTAGGCAATAACATATTTTTCCATAATTTTTCACCTTATTCGCTCTCGCGCTTTTGTTTAGTATATCACAATCAACGGTCGCTGTAAATATCCTAATAGCGATAAAAAACCCTTACATTGATATTTTACGATTTTAAACGCAAATTTTATAAATTAGCAATAAATTATGCAAAATCGCTTGAATGCTGCGCAAAAATGTTGTAATATGATAAGGCTAAAGCGCAAGGATCATCACAATGGGGATATGGCTCAGGTGGTAGAGCGATGCGTTCGCAACGCATAGGTCAGGGGTTCGAGTCCCCTTATCTCCACCACTCGCAATCTAATTCGAACCACTTTTAATGTTTGGGACGAATTAGATTGTTTTTTTATTGTATTCATCGGGGAATTTAACCTGCTTAATTTTTAAAATTGCACGCACTGACCTCGGTCAGGCTGTACGTATATGTCTTTCATTTGCCGGAGCATCTTTGAAGCCCCTTAATATTTAGTTTATTTCTGTTGCAATGCGACTCCCCGATCTCCACAGTCAAAAGCTACTTCAGCTTTTCTTTTGCTTGCGCACCTCGTGAGGCAAATAATATCGGAATATTAAAGTCCGTTATAGCGGCATTATGTGATAAGCGGCATTTGGTTGAGTTGAAAACGATGTAAATCCCTCGAACGAATCAACTACAATATTGCCAAAGTTGTCCGTGATCTTATACTTTCCGCCCACTACTTTGACTTTGCACTCCGCGCCGACAACAGAGCGCACTGTAGCGCCTGTCAACTTGCCGTCATTCCACTGCATGTTTATGACAAAGTTGCCCCTGGCAACAAGCCCATAAATATTTCCGATATTCCATTCCGATGGCAAAGCGGGCAAAAATTCGATATAGCCGAGGTTGCTTTGCATCAACATTTCCGCCACACCGGCAGTATAACCGAAATTGCCGTCTATCTGAAAAGGCGGATGCGCATCGAAAAGATTGGCATATATCCCTTTTGCAAAAAGTTTTTTGATATGCTCATACGCATTTTTGCCGTCGCCCAAACGAGCATAAGTATTTATGCGTTGCCCTTGTGCCCAGCCGGTCGTGTTTTTGCCTCTTGTTTTCAGCGTGACAGCCGCCGCTTTAGCCCATTCGGGATGAGTGTTTTTGTCAATAAGGTCGCCCGGAAACAGCCCCAAAAGATGAGACGTATGCCTATGATGAAATTCGCCCATGCTACCGATATACGTCTCGTTGTACCACTCTTTAATCTGTCCCCCACTGCCTATCTCGATCGGATGCAGTTTGCTTAACATATCCGACCAAAGCGACACCTTGTCAGCGTCGACGTTGAGCGCAGTCGCCGCACATATGGAATCTGTCAAAAGTTGCCATATGAGCGACTGCTCGTAGACATTGCCAACTGTGATGGGGCCGTGTTCGGGCGAATATGACGGAGCCGATACAAGTCTACCATTATATTCGAACATTGTACGCTCGAAATAACGTGCCGCTTCCTTCATTATCGGATATATATACGCCAAATACGTTTTGTCCAAGCTGTATTCATACCCCTCGTATACGTTTTGCAAAAGCCATGCGACCGCCGTAGGAGACCACAAAGCTTTGACGCTTCCGCCGCTACCCGGAGTAGTGTGCCCGTAAGGATTACACTCGGTGTGCGCGACAAAACCGTACTCCTCGTCAGATAATCCGGCGGCAAGTTCGCTTGCGGTCGCGGTATAGGTTTTTGCGCATAAACGTCCCGGCTCTCTCAAAGCGTCGACAAACTCAACGAGAGGTCGAGCGCATTCAGACAAATTAGTATTGTATGCGGGCCAATAGTTCATTTGCAAATTAACGTTTATATGATAGTCGGACTGCCAAGGCGCGCTGTTGCTGGGATTCCATACGCCCTGCAAATTGGCCGGAAGACGGCTGTCCTCACGAGAAGACGATATGAGCAAATATCTGCCGTAATTGTATAACAGTTGCTCCAGATAGCGCTTGTGCGATTTTCTCAAAAACACGGTAGAATAGCGCCGAACCAACTTGTCGGTGGAAAAATTGGGTTTGACTCCGCCGAAATTCAACGCAACTCTGTCGTATAATGCCCTATAATCGGCAATATGCTCGCTTTTGAGCGCGTCATAGCCGGAATTTACGGCGTCGTATACGGTTTTTATGACCCGATCTGCAAGTTGCGCTTCGCTTTCTCCCGTCCTATAGGTAGGAAAATCAAGCTTATAATCCGTGGAAGCGGACATATAAATATTGACTTTTTGCGCTCCTTCGACTTTCAATGACAAACCGTCTTGCACAACGCGTCCGCCCTGCGCCGTGACGGCAATGTGCAAAAAATATTTCAATCCGTTGTTCAAGGAACCGAAATTTTGAATGTAATCAGCGCCGACTACGGTTTTCGAGGTACTTTGTTTAGAGACGAACGATATGCCGAAATCCAATGCGCCGCCATCGGCTGTAAGCTCCGACGCTATTACCTTTGAGGGGTTGCTTGCGAAAAATTCGCGAGAATAATATGCCCCGTCATAGCGATATGACACAGTGGCAACAGCGTCGTCGATGTTAAGAGTGCGCGAATAATCTTTGACTTTTTTGTGCCCGATATCAAGCGACACGTCACCAAACGCCAAATATGCGCCCTTATTGCCTATATTGCCCTGCATATTGTCAAACAGTTTATTCGCGGTCTTTTCATCGCCTTTTACAAGCGCATCGCGTATAGCGTAATAACGTTGGCTCTCCGTAAGCCCGTCGGGGCCGACGCCTGTATAATTGTCGCCATTATAATCCTCTTGTCCCTCGACGGGACCGCCGGACCATAAAGTTTTTTCATTGAAAATAAGCGTTTCGACGTCTGTTTCGCCAAATATGCTCATTCCCATATCGCCGTTGCCTATCGGCAACGCGGATTGTTGAAATATGTCGTATTGTTTGCCAAGGCCGCGCGCCATTGCGCCTATTATAAGTTTCCGCGGAATTTTTGACGCCGGCACGTCGTACTCCAACACGCTTGGGGCCAATTGATCCAAATACAATTTTTCACTGTCGAAAACTATATCCACTATACTTACCGAGAGCACCAAACACACCGAAAGCGCAATAAATACTATAGCGCAAACCGCAACTGTCTTGTGATGACAACGAAAAAACTTCGCGACTTTTTGCTTGTGCGCACGTCGTTTTTCCCGTCGTTTAAACTTTTTTTCGGTTCTTTGGTATTCTCCGCTTTTTTTCATCCAACTTGCTCCCCGATAAGTTGACGGGGCGTATATATGTTGGCATGGCAAATCACATGACTACACATTCTCGGCAGACGACATCATCTCGTCTACTTTGAGCATGATAGCGCATTCCATCCGCTTTTTAAACAGCTCACAGCCATACTTATATACGCCCGAAATATTGCCGGTGGCGTTGTACGCGTTTGCGGCGCAACCGCCCGAACAATACAGCTTTGCCCAACATGAATCGCACTCCTTACGAGAGTATACGTTGCACTTTTTGAACTCATCCGTAATATCTTTACGCTTGATCCCATCATAAATATCGCCGAGCAAATATTTCGGATTGCCCACAAATTGATGGCATGGATACAACTCGCCCGTAGGAGTGACCGCAACGTATTCCGTGCCGCTGCCGCATCCCGAGATGCGTTTATATACGCAAGGGCCGCCCTCCAGATCCAACATATAGTGATAAAAGGTAAACGGCTTGCCTTCGTCACGCCTTTTTCGCATCATATTCGCAAGTTTTTCGTATTGCTCGAAGAGTATGGGCAGATCCTCATCTGTGAGAGCGTATGCGTCTCCCGGCGGACACACGACGGGTTCCATGCTGAGCTGATCGAAACCGAGCTCCAGCATAGTGCGGATATCCTCCGTAAAATCCGTGTTAAAGTGGGTAAATGTGCCGCGCATATAGTAACTTTTGTCTCCCCTTGCCTTCACGAATTTTTGAAATTTCGGCACGATGGTATCATAGCTGCCCACTCCGCCAACCGTCTTGCGGAAACGGTCGTTGACTTCTTTTCTTCCGTCAAGACTCAGAACAACGTTGTCCATCTCACGATTCGCAAAATCCGTGACTTCGTCGTCGAGGAGCATGCCATTGGTGGTGAGCGTAAATCTGAAATGTTTTCCGCACTCTTTTTCCCTTTCCCTGGCATATGCGACAAGCCGCTTCACCACTTCGAAATTCATCAACGGTTCGCCGCCGAAAAAATCCACCTCGAGGTTGTGTCTATTGCCGCTTGACTCTATTAGAAAATCGAGTGCGCGCTTGCCCACTTCGAAACTCATTAAAGCTCTCTCTCCATGATATTTGCCCTGCGCCGCAAAGCAATATTCGCAATTTAGATTGCATGTGTGCGCAACATGAAGACAAAGCGCCTTTATTACGGGCGCGCGCTTTTCGAGAAAGTCAAGATTCGGCTTATAATCGTCTTCTGAAAAGAGTTTGCCCTCGCTTTCAAGCGCGGCGATGTCATTTAGGCACTCCTCGGCTTCGGATTTATCTATTCCGTACTTTTCGCAAATATCGCGAACTAATTTTTCACGAGGACCGGTTTTATACGCATTTATCGCGTCATACGCGATGTCGTCCACGCAATGCACGCTTGCGCTTGCCGTGTCGAGAACTATATTGTAGCCGCCAAGTTTATAGGAATGTATCATAAGTCCCTTTCATGAAAAACGCCTAGCATTGCTAGGCGAATTCGTTGATTTTTGTGATTATTTTGCCTTGTTTTCGCACTTTTGATTTGCAACGCCGCAGGAAGTTTTGCAGGCGGATTGGCATGAGGTTTGGCACTCGCCGCAACCGCCGTTCTTAGCTGACGCCTTCAAATCACGAGTCTTCATAGTAACGATTCTTTTCATGATTTATCTCCTAAATTTTATTGATGACATTATATAACTCTTTTCAGTACTTGTCAAGCGCGAGGCGCGATACGACAAGCAGCTTTTTGGGGAAACTTCCGAGGCTGCTATTTATGTTTATTCCTTGCCCCGTCATATCGAGCAATTGTTCGCAAATTTCCGCGGAAAGCGTCTCTCCCTTTACAATCAATGGGCTACCCGGCGGATAGGCGAAGATATTTTCTGCCGCTACTCTGTCATGTGCGTCCTTAAAATCAACATATTCGGTAGTTAAAGCATCAACTTGATAAGGATAAACTACCTGTTGCGGAAGTTGAGGCAAAAATTTTTCCATGTCTTTTCCATACTCATCAAGCGACGAATCTATCTCAAACAGCGCGCTTTCAAGCGCATCGTAAAAATATTGATCGTCTCCCATGCCGGACATGGCTATCGCATATCTCGATGACGCCATTTCCAACTCTATTTTATAATCGTCTCGAAGGCGCGCCGCAAGCGATGTGCCCGTAATGTCGGATCTATCGGTCATTATCACAAGTTTGCTCAAATCGAAGGCGTAAGCGCCCTCCCCCCTATACAATTTGAGTCGTTTCAATGACGAGAGTCGATTGTAAAACCGATCCAAGCGCGCTCTCCACTTATGCGCCTCGCTCTCCCCGTTTTTCTCGAGATAACCGACGACGCCGCTTATAGCGCCCATAAGCACATATGAAGGAGAACTTGTCTGAAAAAGCGCCAGACTTTCGTCAAGTCTCGCAAGATCCACAGTCGAAGCACAATGCAAAAGCGCGGTCTGCGTAAGACAAGGCAAAGTCTTATGTAGGCTGTTTACAACGATATCCGCGCCTTGCATCCTCGCCGACGGCAAAAAACCGTCAAATCCCAAATGCGCGCCGTGAGCCTCGTCAACTATGAGGGCAGCGCCATGGTCATGGCATATCTCGGCGATTTGCGCGATATCCGAAACTATCCCCTCGTATGTCGGGCTGGTGCACACAAACGCCTTGGCATCGGGATAACGTTCAAAAGTTTTTTCCAGTTGCGAAGGCGAAATATGCAAATAAAAACCGTGCTCCTCGTCAAATTGCGGCAAAATGTATTCAGCCCTAAGCCCGATCAATTCCGCCGCCCCATAGACGGATCTATGACAGTTACGCGCTATGATGATCCTGTCGCCGCGCGCCGCAAGAGTGCGCATAGCCGCGTAAATGCAAGCGGTGCTGCCGCCTACCGAATATCTTGCGTGCTCGCTTCCGAAAAGCCTTGCCGCGCGCCTCCTTTCCTCTTTCAAGACGCCTTGTGCGGCATGCAAATTGTCAAAACCTTCGATTTCAGTAATGTCTATATTAAGTGCGCCCAAAAAATCGGCGTATTTTATGTTGCGCTTGTGACCGGGCATATGAAATGGTATATACCCCTTGCCGTCATATTCCGACAGCATTTCAAAGAGATCGTAGCCGTTTTTATCGTTGCTCATAATCAAATTATATCACAAAGTTTTCGGTCTGCAAACGGACAATATAAAAAAGAGAGCGATGCTCTCTTTATTCCATCTCGACAATGACGTTGTTGTATTTGTAAGGATATCTGCACAGCTCGGATATGAGCTTGGGCACCTCTTTAAAACCTCTCTTCGCTGTGGCAAAACCTTCGGTGCGTATGATGCTGTTTGCAAGCAAATTGATTGCCGACGGAAATTCGCCTTCGCCGTTGCACACGCCCTTCAGTTTGAGCTGCTTTTTGAGTATGACATCCGTATCGACATAATGCTTTTCGTTGGAAGAATATCCTGCGATGATC
>CANREO010000033.1 GCA_947629635.1 uncultured Clostridia bacterium | reverse complement strand
CCCACCGATTCCGCCAAAAACCGATTTATATCGGTTTTTTATTTTCTTATGGGATCGCAAGCACGCTTGCCTTGCCTGCGGCAAGCGAACCCACTCCTCGTGGCTGACGCTACGCTTATTTATAAGATTTTTGAGAAAGTATTATAAAATTTGCCGTTTTTTATTGTAGATGAGCAATGCTTATATATAAAAAGCATGCAATTCGGGAGTTCGGAAATTGCATGCTTTTGTATTTCACGTTCTTTCAAACAATCGCGCAAAGTGACGGCGCGACTTAAAATTTATGTTTCAAAAACGATTTCAACGTCTGTAGCATCGCTTCTTTTAAGCGCCGCGTCGATGGAAGAGCGGCACTCCTCAACGGTGATATAAATTTTCTGTAAAGCAGCCGCTTGATACAAACCCAACTCATCCACTTCCGTAACTCCTATGAGTTTGAGTTCGGTAAGACCGGTACACTCTCTAAGCGCCAACCTACCCACGATATCTCCGTGCACTTCAACATATTCGAGACTTTTAAAATATGCCAAAGCATACTGAGGCAAACCGCCTTGCAATACGGTCACTCTCTTCAAACTGCTTGGGATATACCGGATGCCTATGGATTCTTCGCCTTGCGCACCTTCTCTCTTTCTCAGTCTGAAAGCGTCGACCGGGTACAACCCCTCGCCATCCGCATTTGAAGAAAATAGCTCGGCGAAAAGAGTATTCAGATCCTTGTCGGCGTCGTAAATTTCCAATCCTATGAACGGTACCGTGACTGCTTCCAATTTATTCAATCCCGCAAGCAATTCCTCGTCGAGTTTGGTTACGCTCGCCGGCAATATCAGTTCTTTGAGCCCTGTACAGGCAGACAGCATTGCTCTTGTCACCGCAGTAAGTTCCGCCTTTATATCAAGATACTCCAATTCTGCGCCCAAAACGCCCGCGGCGATGTCCACTACTTTTTGACCGTCTATTTCTACAGGCACTACCGCTCTTGTACCAAATGAATCGTCTCTGCTTACAATGCGTATGCCTCCGTCGGTCTGCTCGTATCCGAATTCGGATTTAGTTTTCTCCGTCTCTCTTTCGCTGTATACGTCAATATCGCCAAGATCTTCTTCGGTGATCATTTCTATTGTTTTGCCTTCGCTGTCTGTCCAACGTACAAACGTTCCATCTTCGCTGTCACTGCCGCGCTTAAGCATAACAGGGCAATCCAAAATAGTATACTCTTCTTCCGTCACATCGCTTCCGTCATGATATTTTATCTTGTATATTATTGGTTTCCACTCCGCATTGAGCGTGATATTCTCGAATGTTTTGCTCAATTTGCGTATCTCTTCGCCATGCTCGTCCTTCCAGCAATCGAATGTGTATCCGCGTTTCGGTTGAGGTTCATACAATACAGGCAACTCGCTTTCAACGGTATATGTATCCTCTCGAAGGAGAGCCTCTCCATCCATATAATTTATGGTATAAGTTATCAAATCCCAACTTGCAGTAAGCACAATATCTTTATACATCATGTCCAAAGCATGTACTTCTTCCCCGTTTTCATCTTTCCAACAGGCGAACGTATATCCTGTTTTAGGTATCGGCTCATAAATCGACGGCATCGCGTGTTCTACGTCGTAAGTGTCGCAATGCAACGTATTTTCCCCGTCCTTATAAGTGATAGTATATGTGATCAAGGCCCATTCCGCCGTCAGCACTATATCGCTGTACGTTTTGCTTAAACTGCGCACTTCTTCGTTTTTTTCGTCTCGCCAACAAACAAATTCATATCCAAGCTTTTGTGCCTCGGTATAAAGTTGAAGCAAAGAGCTTTCAACGGTATATTGGTCCTCATGAACGATAATTCCGCTGTCTTTATAGATAATTTTATACGTAATAATACTCCACTTCGCTGTCAACACTATATCTTCATATGTATTTACAAGTTCGTCTACGGGATTGTTTTCTTCGTCCAACCAACATACAAAGTTATATCCGAGTTTGGCTCCCGGCATAAAAAGCGGCGGCATCGCGGATGCGACTGTATAGATATCTTCATATATTTTAATATCGCCGTCCATATACGTGATTTTATATTCGATAGCTCTCCAATTTGCATATAAAACTATATCCGAGTATGTTTTGACTAGCGCATCGGTTGCAATGCCCTTCTCATCCGTCCAGCCTTCGAATATATATCCTTGCCTACTGTCCGGCACATACATTTCGGGCAGTTCGCTCTCGGCGTCATACTCGTCCTCGTGCATGACGGAGTTGCCCTCCTTGTATGTGATTTTATAGATGATAAGGTTCCATACGACATACAGCGTAATATTCGAGAAATTGTTGCTCAGCTCGTATATTGCATCGCCGCGTTCGTTGCGCCAATTTGCAAACTTATATCCCGGCTTATCATCGGGGACATATAGGTTTGGCATATCCTCTTCGACCGTATAAGTGTCCGTAAACAGAATTTTCCCACCGTCCATATAGCGAATCTGATATTCTAACAAGGTATATTCTGCGGTAAGTACGATATTTTTTGCTTCGCCTCGGACGATTTCATCAACACGTTCGCCGTTTTCATCCCTCCAACAGACAAACTCATAACCGCGTCTGGTCGCGGCGCTCAGTTTCTTAGTCGGACTTTCGACATTGTATTTGTAAACATCTTCGAAATTTATGTTCGCCGCGTCATTCAAACCACCCTCGCCCAATACGTATCTCACGGTATATTCTATCAAAGTCCAGCGACCGACAAGCGTAATATCTCTCAGTTCGCGTTCGCAATCTATACTTTCTATCTTTATTTCGTCCTCATACCAGCCGTCAAATGTATATCCCTTTCTCTCCTCCCCTTCGATCAACTCCTTAATGCCATCCGTGATTCGGTATGTATCCTCAACGATCCTGCCACCGCCGTAATCGTAAGATATTTTGTATTCGATAGCGTCATAAACGGCGTGAACCTCCAAATCGCTATATATTGCCGTCAGATCTGCGTCCCATCTTCCCGAATATCCGCGCACTTCTTCAACGTCAGGAATATTCTCGACAGGGCAGCCTCTCGTCACCGATCTGACCGTTTTTTCTCCGCTTCGCTGTACAAACGTCACCTCATATACCGCCTCGATAATTGTCAAAGTGACCGTGATATCATCTACAGGCTCATGGTTTTTGTCCACCGTAAAGTGAAACGTAACTTGCTGTTCTCCAACTTCGGTTCTACCGTTGTTTTCCACCTCATAGCCCGTGACGCCGCTTGGCAGATCGTCGATTTCGAGTTCTACACTATGTTCTTCTCCGTCAAATACGAACGTTTTATCCTCAAGAGGTATTGCTGTTGCGTCCACTTCCGCTTTATGTATGGTCAAACTTCCCTTCCCCTGCCAACTTTGATATCCGTCTTTGCTTACGACGACGTCTATCTCATATACGCCGGCGTCTGTGTATTCCGACATATACACATTTGCACCGTCGGGCACGTTTTTCACCTCAACGCCGTGCGCCTTTCCGTCGTAAACGCATTCGCAGTCCGCGACCTCCAAATTTTCAAACTGCAGTTTCTTTTTCTCCTCTCTCCACTTGGCATATATGCGAGTCTCGCCTTCCCAATCGGATTCTATAAGCTTGTATGGGTCTACGGAGTTCTTAAACTCGGGATCTATATACCAACCCTCGAAAATATATCCTTCCCTCTCGGGAATTTCAATTTCGCCGCCACTCCAACCGACATCTTCCATACCTTCGCCGAAAACCAAAATTACGTTTTTAGTCGGCTCGTCGCAGGCGGTTAAAAATATCGATAAACACATTAAAATAACTAAAGTATGCACAAAATATGATATTTTCCGTATACAAAAAGAGGCGCGTTTAAGCGCACCTTCGGGGTGTTCAACTTGCATAATCAAATATCTCCTTAACTTCGCTTCCAGACTTCATCTACCAATCTTCGCTCATCGGCATGCTGTCTGCAACCATTTAAGTCGCGCCCGGGCGCTCAGCCGTCTATATGCGGCCGATTTAATCCACATGTATTTGATACATTAAAATTATCTCTCTAAAAAATCATTTTGACAACAGATTTTTACAAAATTTGACAAATTTCGCGCATTCTTTTAAAATCAACGCAATAAATATCCTAATCGGAAATTTTATATTTTATATTATATAAAATATTGCCCCACAAATGTGAGGCAATATTGCAGAGTTGTTTTTTGTTTTTATTTGATCTGTTTGGCGGCAATTTCCATAAGGCATTTGGAGACAAACTGTTCAACGGTCATAGCGCCGAGGTCTCCTTCGCTGCGATGGCGCACGGCAACTACATTTTCAGCCGCCTCTTTGTCGCCTATGACAAGGATATAAGGCACTTTTTCTATCTGAGCTTCACGTATTTTTTTGCCCAACTTTTCGCTACGCACGTCCGCTTCTGCGCGCAAACCCATATCCTTCAATTTCTCGCACACTTCGCGAGCTTTGTCCACTGTGCGGTCGGTGAGCGAAAGCACGCGTACCTGTTCCGGCGCGAGCCACATCGGAAATGCTCCGTTATACTTTTCGATGAGCATACCCAGAGTGCGTTCGTAACAACCGATGGAACTGCGGTGTATGATGAGCGGACGCGCCTTTTCGCCGTTTTCGTCAATATAGATCATATCGAAGCGCGTCGCAAGCGAAAAGTCGATCTGCACCGTAAACAAAGTGTCCTCTTTGCCGTGCACGTTTCTGCCTTGTATATCGAGTTTAGGGCCGTAGAAGGCAGCTTCTCCCCAAGCCTCCTCATATTTGATGCCGAGGTCGTCGAGAATATTTTTCATAGTGTTTTCTACTTTGTCCCAATCCTCGGCGCTACCGACGTACTTGTCGGGATTTTTGGGGTCCCAGCGCGAAAAGCGATACCAAATATCGCCGTCTATGCCGAAAACCTCCGTGAGATATTTGATGAGGTCGACGCAACCGGCAAATTCTTTTTCAAGTTGCGCGGGCGTACAAACGATATGACCGTCCGCAAGCGTAAATTGGCGTATCCTTGTGAGGCCGTGCATTTCGCCGCTGGCCTCCTTTCTGAACTCTATCGCCGTTTCCGCGTATCTTACGGGCAGATCTCTATAACTCTTCAAACCGTTTTTATATATCGTAAATTGCAACGGACATGTCATCGGTCGCAGGCACAATATTTCATCGTCGACGTCCTCGTCGCCAATATAAAACATCTTGTCCTTGTAGTGGTCCCAATGCCCCGAAGTGATGAAAAGGTTATTTTTGGTCATAATGGGCGTCTTGGTCAACAAGTAGCCGCGCTTTTGCTCCTCATCCTCAACGAAACGTTGCATAAGTTGGATCACTCGCGCGCCTTTGGGCATAATGAGCGGCAAGCCTTGCCCGATGTTTTCATCGGTCATAAAGAAGCCCAGATCCCTGCCGACTTTATTATGATCTCTGAGTTTTGCCTCTTCGAGTTTTGCGACATACTCCTCGAGATCCGACTTTTTTTCGAAACAAGTGCCGTAGATCCTGGTGAGCATTTTGTTTTTTTCGTTTCCGCGCCAATATGCTCCGGTCAAAGACGTCAGTTTGAAACTTTTTATTCTGCCTGTGGAAGCAAGGTGCGGCCCCGAACACAGATCCACAAAATCACCCTGTTGATAAAATGAGATCTCTTCGCCGTCGGGGATATCGGCAAGCAACTCCAATTTATAATTTTGCTTTAATTTTTTTATAAATTTTTCCGCTTCTTTGCGCGGCAAGGTAAACCTCTTTATAGGCAAATTCGCCTTGATGATGCTCCTCATCTCGGCCTCTATCTTTTCAAAATCTGCCTGCGTAATGGGCGTCCTGAAGTCAAAATCGTAGTAAAAACCGTTTTCCACGGCCGGACCTATGGCAAGTTGAACGGTGGGATAGATATTTTTAACCGCATGAGCCAATATATGCGCGCAAGTATGCCTGTAAACGCGCTTGCCCTCTTCGCTGTCAAATGTAAGAGCCTCGAAGGTGCAATCGCCGTCTACCATGGCATCCATTGACGCGAGCGCTCCGTTTATTTTGCATACAAGCGCCGCTCTTGCGAGGCCTTCGCTTATTTTCTTTGTCACCTCATAAGCGCTCATTGCGCCGTCGATGAACAGATTGTTGCCGTCTTTTAACGTAATTTGCATAAATACCTCCGCGCAATCAACCCGACAAAGGTTGTACGCATATAAATTTCACAAAAGTGATTATCAATAATTATAGACGGACATACCTTTAAAGTCAATAAAAAGATATGGACATAAAATGCAATACTTATCGAAATATAAAACGATCCCCCGAAAAACTCAAGTTTTCGGGGGACTTTTGAAGATCATAGTTCGCCGCGCAATCTGGCGTAAGTATTCGGATTGAGCGTCGGCGTCACTCCCGGCACAATGCCCGATTGCCTGCCGGCTTGCGCGGTATAGCAATAAAAATTGATTTCGAATTTTCTGATCACGTTAGCGCCCGCCTTTTCGATCAAATCGTTTGTCGAAGGCCTTATGTCTCTGGCATAAATTTTTTGGAATCTCGGATCCTCATGCTCGAATTTGAGGAACGTAGGTTCATCCATAATGCCCTGTCCCATTGACATCCCCAAACACACAAAACCGAGATGCAAGTAGCTGTCTGTCGTTCCGGCCTCATTTGGCACTTCATATCTGAAACCATCAAACGCCTTATTCAATCTTATCAAAGAACCCGATAGATCTTTTATAAGGTTGTCTATCTCCTCCGTGACGTCTCCGACGTCTATCAATCCGGCCTTATCGACATTCTGCCAATTGTATACATCCATAAAACCGGTCTGCTTAAACTCAAGATTGATCCCGTCGGGGACAAAGTGCTCTTTGAAATATGCGCTGTTTTTCTCGAGGTCGTTTTCGTAGAACCAGCCTCTTAGCGAATCGCCGTTCTTTTCGGGTTGGACCGTAAAGCGTTCGTATGCTATGGAAGCCACCGAGGAAAGCACGTTGGAGTAAATACAATTGTTTACATTGAGGTGCGTAAACTTTGGCATATAATAGTGGATCCCGTCAATATCGGCTTGCCTCATCTCGCCCGGCAAATAGTATGCGGCGGAACTCATATTGCGCGTGATACAACCGTCAAACGTAACGTCTGCGTTTTGTATGCGCACTGCGCGCAGACCGTTTTCGAAGATCGAATATTCGAAGCGCGCGTTCTTTATGCGATATCTATCCCAATTTTCATCATGCCAAACGGCGGCATTGCCTCCGTCAAGTTCGGAAGTTTCATCGGTTGTGAGAGTGTCGCTATTGATCTCGTTTGTCCTCATCCACAAATTGCTGACAGTGACGTTGCTCCAACTGACAAGGAAGAGATATGCCCTCGTATGAATTTGTCCGACTTTTGCCGACATCCTGTGTCCGTTGCCGTAGAGATTGCCGTAAATATAAGGATAATTGGTGGCCTCCGGCGTCACGACTATCCCGTCCTCGAGTCTTATGTCTTGCATGAGGCTGATAGCGTAAGTATAGCGACTGTAAGCCGCGTTTTCCACACGGTATTTGTGACCATTCAAGTCTGTAAACTCCCAGACGACCTCTGAAGGCTGTATGTTGTCCACGGCTTTGGCGATCGCTTTTTGATCGTTGGCAGCCTGTCTGAACTCCTTCATGCTGTTGACTTCAACTCCGTAAATGGCCTTTATTGTCACCGTCTCGGTGGTAAAGGAGCTGTCGCTGTACCTCGTATATCTTGCGCTGACCTTCACGACTATATCCTTTATTTCGCCATTACCGGCCTGCGCGTCCTCCTTGAATTTGTCGACGTTGAATATGAGCACGTTGGGCATATCGCTGTCGAAATGCGCATAATCGGCATTTTCGATGATCTCGAATTTATAAGCTCTGTAAAACTCCCTGAGGCTTTGCGTCGACTTGTCGGTAGGTTCGCCCATCACGACGATATTTACGCGATTTGCTTCTTTAGCGGACGGCGTAACGGAGTTTATGTCGACATATCTTTCCGAAGCGAACACGCTTTCGTTGGCTATGCCAACCGCCAACTTATCGTCGGATGTGTTTAGATTTATCGTAGTCAGTTTCTGTTGTACGTTTAGCTGCAATCTGAACGATCTGCTTTCTCTTTCGACGGTTATAGTCACCATGCCGCTCGCCTTGGGGCTGACCTTACCCGAATTGTCCACCGTAGCTATGGCGCTACTTGAACTGGTAAATACAACTCCGTCCGGCACGCCTTCTTTGGTCATATCCGACCAAACGGCTTTGAGCATAAGAGGCAGCGCGCTGACCTCCAGCACAAAATCTCCGTCCTGCGCAAAAGCATACAGAGCGGCGTTTTCTATCGTAATATCGTTTTCATTGCAGATGGTGATATGCAAAGGTCCGTTTGACGTCTCCAGCGTCGCACTGTCTCCGCTTATAGTCACGGCCTTTGCCGCGTGATCGACATCGCCGCCTTTGCAATTTGTGCAATCGACAATGCCCAACTCGTCAAATGTCAACCTCTTCTTAGAAGTGACAAGCACGCCGCCGTATTTGCTGCTCGCCGCCGCCTCTACGTTGATAGTGTACTTCGAGCTTGTCACAAGCGTCCCATCGCTGTATTTTGCCGCGCGCATATACACCGTCGCCGTACCCGTGCTCTTTGCCGTCACTATGCCGTTTGCATCCACGGTTGCGACAGCTTCGTTTTCGCTCACCCATTGCGTATCGTCGACGATGCTGTCGATGGGAGTATAGTTCGGCTCCAGGCGAATACTGTTGCCCACTCGCA
>CANREO010000032.1 GCA_947629635.1 uncultured Clostridia bacterium | reverse complement strand
GGCACAGGCGCGATGATTGAAATTCAATTTATGGGCGAAGCAACTGCTAAGACAATAGCGAATGGTCGTATCACAGCATAAACAACTATTATTAAGTAGTTTCTACACTCAAAAAATCCCACTTTGCAGTGGGATTTTTTATTGTGATAGAGGCAAAAGATTGTAATATTGCTCCATGTGTGATATAATATGAAAAGCAAAAGATTGCAAATGGCGGTGGCAATATGAAGACATCCATAAGATTTTTCGGCGATACTCCCATACGAGCGGTGTGGGACGACAGCGCATGCAAGTGGTATTTCAGTGTGTTGGACATTGTATCGGCGATACGCGGTGAGCGATCCTATGAAAAATGTCGCAATTATTGGAAGTATCTTAAAGCTAAGTTGAGAAGAGAACACAGTCAGGTGGTTAGCGCCACTACCCAACTGAAGTTGACCGCCAATGATGGGAAAAAATATAATTCGGACGCGTTGGACGCAGACGGAATTTTGTTGCTTGCGTCCGAATTTCCAAGCAAAATTGGTTCGCGATTTATACAATGGTTCACTCATTCAGACGACACCATAGACGGCAGAAGCAAGCAAAAAGCATATGCGCTGTATGAAAGTTCGCTGTTGAACGCGATAGAGGTCGGCACAGTGAAAGGCTTGCAGCAGATACATTCATATTTATTCGGCGGCCTCTACGACTTTGCCGGTCAAATAAGGACTGTAAACATTTCAAAAGGCGGTTTTACTTTTGCTGCGGCTATGTATCTGCCGGATACTCTGAAACAAATCGAAGCGATGCCGGAAAATTCATTCGAAGATATCGTAAATAAATATGTCGAGATGAATATTGCGCATCCATTCCGCGAGGGCAATGGCAGAAGTATGCGCATTTGGCTGGATCTGATGCTGAAAAAAAATATATCTTTGTGCGTGGATTGGAGCCTGATAGACAAATATCAGTACCTGGAGGCAATGAAAGCAAGCGTTGCGGACAATTCTCAAATCACCGAACTCTTGCGAGGCGCTTTGACCGATAAGATCGCCGACCGTGAAATTTTTATGAAAGGCGTAGATTACTCATATTACTACGAGCAGCAGTGACTTAAATTTACACAAATTAGTATATAAAAAATCCCACTTTTCAGTGGGATTTTTTGTAGTTGTTAGATTGCCAATCACATATTAAGCTTACGGAGTAGCCTCAACATATTTACCATTTTTCCATGTTTTAGTATCATCTTGCGCCCTTGATTCAAAATCAAGCTCAATTGTTGCGCCTGTGCCGGCCGTTTCATTCAAGCAACTTTCATCGGTGCCTTCAATCCAAGCAATAACTCTTACGGTAAAGGCATTAGCTTGACTATACGTTGTACTCAAAGTGGGATTTTTTTTGATTGGCAAATAATAAGTCCAGGTAGCGGTGTCATCTTTTTTACTTTCGCCAAGTAAATCATCTTGTTTTGAAGGGAGTGCCCATGTGTCATCGGGTTTTAAACCGTCAAAAGCGGAAACATTGGTCTTGTTTGTAGTTGTATCAGACGCAAGACTTACAGAAGGTTCATCAGCAAACGCGCTGCCTTTTGAAACATCTATAAGCTTGCCGTCTACATAGAAAGCAAAACGTATTGCTGCCGCCATGCCGATGTAATCGGGTGTATCGGCAGTCACTGTAACTTTCAGCACAGCTTCTTTAACCTCTTTAACTGCGATAACCGCAAATGTTACATCAATATAATCGACATTCTGCTTGGCTTCTTCTACAGTTCCCAAGTCATATCCTTCGGTCGTATATCCTTCGCCTTCTGCCTTGAAAAATGTGCCGGAATGAATGGTTGTTTTCTTCTCTGTGCCGGCGCCAGAAATTTCCTTTGTTGCAATTGACACGGATTTACTTAGTGCTGCCAATGTAGTTGTGGAGTCAAATGTTATGCTGGAGCCCACGCCGTGTGCGCTTCCTTGCCATTCTGTACTAACCCATTTGACGCCGCTACCATAAATTAAATCACTTTGTTGCTGAGGTGCTGTCATATTACCGTCACCACCATTTTTTAACAAACCGATTTGCAAGCTTGTTGCAGACTGCGTGCTCATCACAATGCCGTCAACTTTTGCCGCCGCTGTAGAATTAAACCAAGCATAAGTAGCGGTGGTGAGAGATGCGATTAGGACAACAACCATCACGACTGTTGAAATAATCAAACCTTTCTTTTTCATAATTTTCTCCTTTGCATGCCGTCTTTCTTTCGACATGCTATATATTTTTTTTGGTTTTCCTTGTCAAGTGGGCATAAAAGGTCGCTTTTACGAAGAGTTGTCGAAATTATGGTGAAAAAAGGCAAAAAAATACTGATTTTTATCAAAATCGCATAAACAAAAAAGCCATCGGCAACCCGATGGCTTCATAAAAAAGTCCCGAGAAATCGGGACTTTTGGTGCTATTCAGTGACGCGCGCGAGGCACATAATGCGTATGCAACACATGATGCGCGATATCGCTGTTCGGCTCGCCAAGGAACTCCTTGTATATTTGCTTGAGCGCCGGGTTGTCCAACGACTTACGCAATTTCATTTGGCTGTCCTTGTCATAAAGAGCCTTGGCGCGTTTGGCTTTGATGTCGATATTGTTGCGTTCATAAGCAGATCTTATCGGCTGACCGCCGCCGTTTACGCAACCGCCCGGGCAAGACATGACTTCAATGAAGTGATAATCCGCCTTCCCTGCTCTGACCAAGTCCATGATCTTTCTTGCGTTTGCAAGTCCCGACACGACGCAGACTTTGACCTGTGTGCCGCCCACATCGTAGGTAGCTTCTTTTATGCCGGCAGTGCCGCGAACCTCTTTGAAATCAAGCGACGGAGCTTCTTTGCCCGTAGCAAGTTCATAGACGTTGCGCAGAGCTGCCTCCATAACGCCGCCTGTCGCGCCGAAGATGAGGCCTGCGCCCGTATATATGCCGAGAGGCGAATCGAACTCCTCGTCGGGAAGATCTTCGAATATTATGCCGACGCGCTTGATGAGTCTGGCAAGCTCTCTGACAGTGATTGCATAATCGATGTCTGGCACGCCTGCGGCACTTTGCCCCGCTCTGCCTCTTTCAAACTTCTTTGCGGTGCAAGGCATAACGGATACGACGACGATATCGGCAGGATCCATATTGAGTTTATGTGCATAATAGGTCTTGCAAATCGCGCCGAACATCTGTTGAGGAGATTTGCAAGTAGACAGATGATCCAGAAGATCCGGGAAATTGTGCTCGCAGAATTTTATCCACGCCGGAGAACAACTCGTGATCATGGGAAGAGTGCCGCCGTTTTTGAGTCTGTTCAAAAATTCCGCACCCTCTTCCATTATGGTGAGGTCGGCGCCGAGATTGACGTCAAACACATCGTCAAATCCCATACGACGCAAAGCCGCTACCATTTTGCCCTCAACGTTTGTGCCAATGGGGAAACCAAACTCTTCGCCAAGGCCAACGCGCACGGACGGAGCCGGCGCCGCGATGACTCTCTTCTTGGGATCCGCAATCGCCTTTAATATCTCCTCTGTCTGATCGACTTCAGTCAACGCTCCGACGGGACAAGCAACTATACATTGTCCGCAACCGACGCACGATGTTTGCATAAGCGGCTTTTCGAAAGCGCAAGCGATGTGCGTATCGAAACCTCTTCCGTTTGCTCCGATAACCGCTACGGATTGATATTCCTTGCAGACGGCTACGCAGCGGCGGCAAAGGACGCACTTGCTGTTGTCACGAATGAGGTACGGCGTGCTGCCATCGATGTGCGAATGCGATTTGACGCCCTCATATTTGTGGGAATCGCACCCCAAATCGAGCGAGAGTTTTTGCAACTCGCAATTATTGTTTCGCACGCAACTGAGGCAATCCTTATTATGATTTGAAAGCAAAAGTTCGACGGTCGCTTTTCTGGAATCTCTGACCTTTTTCGTATTAGTAAAAACTTCCATCCCCTCGTTGACGGGATAGACGCACGCGGCGACAAGACTCCTTGCGCCCTTGATCTCGCAGACGCACACGCGGCACGCGCCTATTGCGTTGACGTCCTTGAGATAGCACAAGGTAGGGATCTTGATCCCGGCGATCCTAGCGGCTTCGAGAATTGTTGTGCCCTCTTCCACCTGAACGGGAATATTGTTTATCTTAACGTTTACCAATGCCATAATTCACCTCATTTACTCTTTGACGATTGCAGGCGTCCGTTATCTTGTACTGGATGAGCGACTTGCAAACGTGCGCCGGGCAACGATGCTCCTTGATGTGCGCTTCATATTCGTCGCGGAAATAGCGAAGAGTAGATAGCACGGGGTTGGGAGCGGTCTGCCCAAGTCCGCAGAGCGAATTTTCCTTTATGTAGTAGCAAAGCTGTTCCATATCATCAAGATCTTCGAGAGTGGCCTTGCCCATGGTGATCTTATCCAAATATTCGAGCAAACGACGATTGCCTATACGGCACGGCGTGCACTTTCCGCAACTCTCGTCGACGGTGAATTCCAAGAAAAATTTTGCGATGTCCACCATACAGTTGTCTTCGTCCATGACGATCATACCGCCCGAACCCATCATCGAACCTATCGAAATGAGGTTGTCGTAATCGATGGGGATGTCAAGATGTTCTGCAGGTATGCAACCGCCCGACGGACCGCCCGTTTGAGCCGCTTTGAATTTCTTGCCGTTGGGGATGCCTCCGCCTATATCCTCGATGATTTCGCGAAGCGTGGTTCCCATAGGTATTTCCACAAGACCGGTATTTGTGATCTTTCCGCCAAGCGCAAAGACCTTTGTGCCCTTGGACTTCTCCGTGCCCATGGAAGCAAACCAATCCGCTCCTCTCAAAATGATTTGGCAGATATTTGCATATGTTTCAACGTTATTGAGGATCGTGGGCTTTGCAAACAGACCTTTGACCGCGGGGAACGGAGGACGAGGACGCGGCTCGCCGCGATGACCCTCTATAGAAGTCATAAGCGCCGTCTCTTCGCCGCAAACGAATGCGCCCGAACCGAGCTTAAGCTCTATGTCGAACTTAAAGCCCGTACCCAAAATATTGTCGCCCAAAAGACCGTACTCTCTAGACTGCGCAATAGCTATCTTCAAACGTTCCACCGCAATGGGATACTCGGCACGCACATAGATATAGCCCTGATGAGCTCCGATGGCGTATCCGGCAATTGTCATAGCCTCCAAAACGGCATGAGGATCGCCTTCCAACACCGACCTATCCATAAATGCGCCGGGGTCGCCTTCGTCGGCATTGCAACACACATATTTTGTGTCGTTTATTTGATTTTTTGCAAACTGCCATTTTCTGCCCGTCGGGAAACCGGCTCCGCCTCTGCCTCTCAGACCCGACGCGGACACTATGTCGATAATTTCTTGCGGGGTGAGTTCGGTGAGGCATTTGATGAGCGCCTGATATCCGTCTCTTGCTATGTATTCGTCTATCTTTTCGGGATTTATTACGCCGCAGTTGCGAAGAGCGACGCGCGTCTGCTTTTTATAAAAGTTTGTGTCGCTGAGCGACTTGACCGCAACGTTGCCGAGCGCCTTCTCATGATAGAGCAATTTTTCGACGAGCCTGCCCTTTACGATATGCTCCTCGATGACGGTCGGAACGTCGTCCACGGTAAGACCGCTGTAAAACGCTCCTTCGGGATAAATGATGATGATGGGACCGACTGCGCAAAGACCGAAACAACCTGTGCCGACCACGCAAACGTCCTTATCAAGGCCTCTCTCTTTTATCTGTTGCTCAAATGCTTCGCGGATCTTGCCGCTGTTGTTGGAGTGGCAGCCCGTACCGCCGCAAACCAATATGTGAGTTCTGTACATAATCTCCTCTCCTTACTTAGCAGTTTTGGGAGCTATAGACTCCAATATTTCGACCGCTTTTTTTGCAGTCAACGCTTGATGAAGTTCCGGCTTCTTGCCCGGGATGCGCACTTCAACGGCGGGTTTTTTAGTCTCCTCGGAAAACTTGCCCGTGCGAGTGACTCTCACCCCTTTGAGTTGACGCTCTTCGATCTCGTCCACAAGCGCGTTGAACACTTCGCGCGCGCCTGCCGCCAAACCCTCTGTGCCCATCTCGACGATAATATGTATCTCATTGTCGGCATTGGCATTGTCACGCAGAATGATTTGAGATTGCATTGCGTCTCTGATTGCCATTATATCGGCGATGCTCTTCATAACATTGCTCCTCCATTTAGTCTGATGTTGTGATTTATTGTTTTTTTTATTTTTGCCAGCGTTTCGGGGCGGCTTATATCGTCGAATGCTCGCTTGAAATCGCGCGAATCGAAGGTAAAGCCCTCTCCTACTCTCCAATCCAGCGTCACATCGGCTCCGTCTGCGACGACAACTATGATCGACGCTCCCACATCTCCCGATTCTGCCTTCGAAAATTCTGCCGTAACGCTTGTTCCTACGCCCTTTCGGGAAAATATTTTTACTTTTCCGTCCGAGGCGGCGTAGAGTTGCGATAGGCCTTTCCCCGTGCTTCCCTTTGTCGAGAAGCCTTCGTCCGAACAACGGGCGAGCACATGATCGTCCATGCCGCAACCGTTGTCGGCGACCGTCAGCGTATATTTGCCGTATTTCCCTGCAACCTTTATCTCGACGAGCGTCGCTCCGGCGTCAAGCGAATTGAGCGCCAACTCGAGCATGTGCCGCGAGAGGTCCGGACTATTGCATTGCTCTGTATTTGGCGACAATACCCGGTACATCCTTTACGGTGAGTCTGCCATATACCTCGTCATTGACAGTCATGACGGGCGCAAGACCGCAACAGCCTACGCATCTTGTGGAGGCTATCGAATATTTGCCGTCGGCAGAAGTCTCGCCGTCTTTGAGATCGAGGCACTCCTGAAGTTTAGCCACAATATCGCCGGAACCTTTTACGTAACATGCGGTGCCGAGGCATACGCCGAAAGCATATTGTCCCTTGGGATTGAGCGTAAATTGCGAGTAGAATGTCGCCACGCCGAATACCTCTTCCAAAGAGACGCCCATTTCGTCGGCGATTATCGTCTGCACTTCGATGGGCAGATAACCGTAAATCCCCTGCGCGCGTTGCAACGCCGTCATCACACTGGGGTGCTCGGACGCCTTAATCTCAGCCAAAACTTTTCTGAGTTCGGCTTCTTGCTGTGCCGTACCCTTGAAGGTGACGGTTGTAAGTTTGATTTCAGCCATAGATTCCTCCGTTAAAAACACTTTAAGCGTATTTTATCACAAAGCCGATGCTTATTGCAATAAAATTCAGAATATTTATATATGTAAAATTTTATATTTCCGTAAAATTCGCGTTCGAAGCATTTTTATTTCATTTATGCTTTCATTTTCGACATCGAAAAGACGCCCACAATTTGACAGGACGCCTGAAAAAATTATTGAACACAGTTGCACAATTTCGACGCAAATCTAACATCTAATCGTATCGATTCCGTACATCAGGGGCATTCTGCGTTTATGAGCGCTGCTTGCGCGCATACGCTCTATCCTTTCGACGACTTCTTTGGGCGCTTCGCCGCCTCTCAGATAAGCGTCCACGACCGCATAACTGATCCCCATCTCATTTTCGTCGGTCTGTCCCGGATACAGTCCGGCAGAAGGCGCTTTTTCGATCACGCAGAGAGGGCAATCCAAATATCTCAAATGTTCGTATATTTCGCCCACCGTTAGATCGGCAATGGGATTGAAATCGTACGCGCCATCCCCCCATTTTGTAAAATAGCCCAAAGTTGCCTCATCCAGATTTCCCGTACCGGCAACCAGACAGCCTCTTGACTGCGCCACTGCATACAAAGCAGTCATTCTGAGGCGCGGATTTATATTTATACCGGCCATACGGACGCTCTTTTCGTCGAACTCTGCCGAGTTGAATTTGCCGTCAAGCGCTTTTAAAAAAGCCTCTTTGGTTTGAGTGAGATCGACTTCGATCTGCTCTATATCGAAACGACGCCCTACCATCAGCGCGTCATCGCGATCGCTACCGTAGTTTTGCGATGATTGACACGGCATTATCACGCCTGTCACGTTGCTCGTCGCCATTTTACATAGAATACCTACAAGCGAGCAATCCTTGCCGCCGCTATTGCCGTAAACTATGCCATTTGCGCCGCTTTGCTTCAGAATTTCCTTTATCCACTGCACTCTCGCTTCAATCGACGCCGCAATATCCATATGTCCCTCCTTGTGAATCAGCGCATTTATATTCCAATTATAAAACTTTTTTCGGGCGTTACAACTCATTTGCGAAAAATTTCGCAAAAATTCGAAAATTTGTTTATTTTTTAGATTTACTATGAGAATAATTCCGAAAAAACTTACAAAAAAATCCAAAAAACGAAAAATTGACTATTGATATGTCATTTTGGAAGTTATATAATTGATGTATAAAATAAATTTCAACAAGGAGAAATTTTATGAGAAAAGCATTTATTTGTCCCACAAAGTACGTGCAGGGCGAGGATGAACTCCTCAACCTCGGCTACTTCGTCAGAACCTTCGGCAAGAAGGCGTTGCTCATCGCCGACCCGTTCGCACTGAACTTAGTAAAAGAGAAACTTGAGGCAACTCAGAGAAAATTCGGCGTGGAATTTATCACAAGCGACGCTTTTAAGGGCGAATGCTCACGAAATACCGTCAAGGCTTTGCAAGATTTTGCAAAGTCCAATAGATGCTCCTGTACGATAGGTCTAGGCGGCGGAAAGGCGATCGACACCTCCAAGTGCGTTGCCGAGGGTAGCAACCTCA
>CANREO010000031.1 GCA_947629635.1 uncultured Clostridia bacterium | reverse complement strand
TGAAGTGCGGATTGCAACCTCATTACTTTGAACGCTATCCTCATGAATTTTCGGGTGGGCAACGTCAGCGCATATGCATTGCAAAGGCGCTTGCGCTGAAACCGCAACTTGTCATCTGCGACGAGCCTGTTAGCGCGCTCGATGTGTCGATTCAGGCACAGGTGATAAATCTGTTTATGGATTTGCAAGAGTCCGAGAATTTAGCGTATCTGTTTATTTCGCACGATTTGTCGGTCGTTGAGCACATTTCGGACGAGGTCGGCGTGATGTATCTCGGCAATATGGTTGAATTCGGCGCTAAGAAAGATCTGTTTGCAAATCCGATGCATCCTTATACCCAGGCGCTGTTTTCCGCGGTCCCTATCCCCGATCCGGATACAAAGATAAAGCGTATAATTTTGCAAGGAGACATCCCGTCGCCGGCCAATCCTCCGAAGGGTTGCAAATTTCATACCAGATGCAACAAGTGTATGGATATTTGCAAGGAGATCGAGCCGAAATTTAAGGATTACGGAGACGGTCATTGCGTAGCGTGTCATCTTTACTCTCAGGATTGATGCTCAAAATTGCCGTCTACGGAGGAAGCAATGAAAAAAAGATTTGAAAAATTTGCGGTTTTGACGCTGGTCATTATGCTTATTGCATGTATTGCCGTGGCTTTTGTCGCTTGCGACGAAAAGGCGGACAGAGTGACGTATAAGTTTAACAACGGCGTGCAAAAGGACATAGAAACCGAAATTATAGACGGAGCGATCACTAAACCCAAAGATCCGCAACCCAAAGAAAATTATACATTTTACGGATGGGTGCTCGAGGGCGAGGACGAACTTTTTGACTTTTCGCGTAAAGTCAAGGGGACCGTCACGTTGAACGCGGTTTGGATGCCCAACGTTACGTTTGATGAAAGCAACGTTGTGTTTGAGTTCAGCGGCGATAGGCCCACGTGCGTAAAAGAGGGACAATCCGTCTCCTTTACCGTGCGCGTGAAAGACGGTTTTGTGGGCAATCCGACGATTTATGCAAACAGCGAAGCGCTTTCAAGACAAAACGGAGTTTATACCTATACTGTCACTCAACCTACTATTTTCAGGGCAGACGGCCTGAACTCAATGTATATTTTGGAGTGGGTAGAGGGCGAGAGTTTTGATTTCGTATTTGACACATATATGCCGTCATCCGCAAGAGAGGGCACAAATATTTCGTTTAAATTGCGCAAATCGGTATTTTATACAGGGACTCCGGTTGTAAAAGCCAACGCAACGGTTTTGGTCGCCGACGGGAACGGCTACTATAACTTTACAGTCGAAGGCACTACGATAGTGACCGTCGACGGCTTCAGGATCGACGATACGCCAATGCAGGGAAACGGCACTTTGACCAATCCTTATCTGATAAGCCGTCCGGCGCATCTCAAGCTTATTCATGACGACATCAACGAAAATGAAGGAGTCAGGTACGGATCGGCGTATATCAAGTTGGCAGAGGATCTCGACCTCGAAGGCGAGACGATAAGTCCGATCGGCAATTATTCGGACGACGTCGCCTATTTTAACGGCGATTTTGACGGCAACGATCACAAAATAAGCAATTTCAACTTGACATACGACGCAGATGGCGTGGGCTATGTTTCGGGTCTGTTTGCCATTCTGGCTGAAGGCGCGCGCATAGCAAACTTAAAACTGGAATCGGATCTCACGTTTGAAGCGGAGAGCGCGCAAGACTATATGGTTGGCGCGCTTGTGGGTTGCAATCTCGGCGGAGTGATCGAAAATTGCTCGTTTAACGGTTCGATAGAAGTTACCAACGATTTTTGCGACGTCAATGCCGATGAAGACGCGTGCCTGTACTATTTGGGTGGGCTCGTCGGGTTCCATCAAGGTTATTTGGGCGGTTATGTGGGAAGTATAACGTACTCCAGTGTTGACGCAGATATTTACGCTACGGGGCAGTATGATCTATTTGCGCTGGGCGGAATCATCGGCAGCGCGGTAGGACAGGAGGACGGCGCTTTGTCGTATATCGCCAATTGCGCATTCAGAGGCGAAATCGACGGCAGCATATTGAAGGCCGGCGGCATTGTGGGATATTTGCGCGAGCTATCGTCCGTGACTAACTGCCTGTCGGAGGGTTCAGTGCATGCAAACGGCGCATCATACACGGTGGATTACGCTCCGTTGGTCGCGGCGGCCGGCGCGATCGTGGGCGTCGCGGACAATGAAACGGCAGTACAATACAATTATTCGATAGCGACATTGCATACGGCACAGGCTGTCGACGTCTCGCAGTTTGCGACGAGACAGAACGGCGTAATAGGCGCTGTGCTCAACGAGGGTTCCGACGGCGTGGACGGCAGAGCGGCCATAGACCGCGGAAATATATACGGTACTGCGCTTGAACGTAATGCCTTGCTCGATCAAATGGGCTGGATAGCGGCGGAATGGGATGATGATATGTATCCCACGCTTCCAACTCCTGGCAGTATAAACTTTACGATAAGAGTAAATTTCAGCGGCAAGAGCGTAGACGGTTATGACGCCGACGAGACCTTGCATACTCTTACCGAAGATACGATGACTATGGACAACGCCCAATTGTTGTTCATGCTGTACGGATCGGATGGCTACAACGAATTTGTCGCAACAGACGGCACCGTGTCGTACGGCTTCTTCTTGGACTCCGCTCACGAGACGCGATTGCCGGCCGGCACGTTGCTTACGCGCGATTTGACCATATATGTCGGATTTGCGGATTACAGCGGATTGACAGACAAGAGATATTATGGCACGATCACGGAGATGTCAAACAACTTGAGCGGTTCCGCGACGGAAACCGATGTGGAGTTTATCTTCGGCGAAGACGGAGTCCTCGGCAGACTTACGGTCAAGGTCGGGCCCAGAGTGTCCCACCACATGTTTGTATACGACGGAGAAAGTATCATTTTGCACGACATTTGCCTCAATCAATATTTATTGAGCGCCGAAAACAGTCAATATTGGAGCGAGGACGATTTTATAGCGACGTTTGCCGACGGCGAACTTATCATCACCGATGAATTGTTTTTCGAGTCTACGCCCATTAAGGCTTATCCCGAAACGGCGGTTGTCGGCGTGTGGTACGGCGACGACGGCACCTATACCTTTGAGGGCACGCGAAAAGGCTCTTTCGAAAACAGGAGCGGTTCTAAGACGAGCTTGACATATACAACGTCGATAAGCGGCGAAAACATTTCCGTCACGATCACGAGGGGTTCAACAAGACTGGAAGGCTTGTATAACAGCGAAAGCGGGCAGATCACACTTGACGATAACAGAGTGCTGTTGAAAAAAAGCGACGAGTACCGCGGCAAATGGGAGAGCAATTATAACAATAGAATTACTATAGAATTCGACGGAAAAGGCAAGGTCGTTTTCGACGGACATGAATATTCATATTCGATAGATGAAGACAGCCGCGATCTGCACTTTGAAGACATAACAGCGCGCTTCAATTCCGATAACCTGCTTGAGCTTATAAATGACGGAGTCGTCACGGTGTTCGGGATGGAGGGCAGTCTCATCGGCGTGTGGAGAGACACAAGTAGCTCGCTGGGATATGAGATCAGTATGACGGGCATCACAAGATACGGCTACGGATATGCCCATGACAGCAACGGCAGCGAGTTGACATACGGCTACGAAGGCGTCACATACACCAACAACGGAGCAGTACTCGACGTTTGCAACTTTTATTTGTCAGACGGCTATTATGCGGAGGCATATCTGCTTCCCGGCAACAGCAATTATCCCGAGTTGATGGGCTTGCCGGCTTTGGCGGTGAGTTTGAATTTCGGTGAATTTCAATACGATACGTTTACGTTGACGCTCGAAGATCCGCTTGCGGGCAAGTGGAACGGCACAGATGGCAGCGAACTCGAGTTTAACGGCGACGGTATCTACTATATCGATGGAATATATGACGGAAGCAGGTGGAATGTCACGGGATTGGTGGACATCGTAGACAGCGAGGGCAAAACCGACACATATATTTATAAATACGATATGGAAACCAAAACGGCGGTCTTCCCTTATTATAAAGACGAGAGCTTGAGACCCACGGGAGAAAAACAATATAATCTAGTATTTGAGGGCGAGGAAGTGAAAGTAAACGGGACCGTCGTTTACAAACATCCTGATATCATCAGCACTTATATGTTTTATGCCGAAGATCTGGTGTTCAACTTCAACGGCAAGAGCAACTTGAATACGGACGGGCTAGCCAAAGTTACCGTGACGGACGGCGAAGGCCATACGGAAGAGTATGATTATACCTCAACCAGATATGACGCGACGCTCACTCGCAACGGGGATGAGGTATATAGATTCGAATACGCAGAGACTGGCGGCAATCCGTCGTATACGCTGATCGAAAAGGCAAGCGGCAAAAGAACTCCCGTAGGCATTTATTCTGCGCTTATGGGCAAGAAATATCTTGTAGGTTTAGGCACTTATCTCGATCTGTCAAACAAGCTTGACTTCAACGGCATGGCGGCGGCGAGACTTTATGACGATATGCATACGGATATCCGATTCGAGGCAGTCTATATCAGCGACAAAATCGTAGGATTGTATATAGACGGCTATTTGTCGCTTCTCGTGCAATATCATGATGACAACACGATTGTCATATTCAACAATTCGCTGACGGCCATAGGCACAGGCAGTATCGAAGACGGGCATGCCGGAAGTTATACTGCAAACGGCGCGAATGACGAGAATATAGTCGGCATAGAGCTAAACGGCAAGGGTTTGGACGGAATGTATCTTGGCACGGCGCGTTTTACGTCTGTCGACGGGACCACATGGTACCTTGCATATAAGCTTCAGGGAGATAAGATCATAGTCGGCGAAGTCTATGAAGATGGAAACGGAAACAATCAAATAGCTACCGTAATATTCGAAATTTATTTCATCGAAAAAGATGGAGCAATGGTTTTCGAGGCGGAAGACGGAACCAAATTGTACGTACTAGCCAAGTAATCAGAGGTTGAAAATGAAAAAAGGACGCATTTTATTTATATTTGCGCTGGCGCTCATGCTGGCGCTTTGCGTCGTCTTGGCGGCCTGCGCTAAAGACAGTTATACCGTGTCTTATTATAGCGAAGGGAACTTGATTTCCTCGCAAAAAGTTTCCGATGGAAATAGCGTGATCGAGGCGGCGGCCCCTTCGAGGGACGGATACAGATTCGATTATTGGTATGAGGAAGGATATGAGGATAGGCCTTTTGATTTTTCTTTGCCGATAACGAGAGATGTCAAACTTATCGCACATTGGACGTCGCTTGACGACATACATCAAGTGACGCTTAGTTTCAGCGGCGCCGGCGTAAATTGGGTGTTTGAAAGCGGCACGATACCTTCGGCGATCGATTCCGGCACGGTATTGCGCTTCAAAGTCACGTTGCAGTCCGGCTTTATAGGCGTTCCCGTGATCAAGGCAAACGGGGAACAAATAGAGGCGGCAAACGGTTGGTATACTATCACTATTTTGGAAGACACTGAGTTTACGGCTTCGGGCGTTAGCCGTGAAAACGGCAATATGTTTGGAAGCGGCACGGCGCAAGACCCGTATATGGTGACTTCCGCCAACGCGCTCGTGCAAATTTCAACGCTCATTGAAAACGATGCTCGTTATGCCGCGGCATATTACAGACTGGGCGCCGACATAGATATGACGGGGCAACACTTTGCCGCTATCGGCAGAACGATCGAAAATCCGTTTAAGGGCCATTTTGACGGCGACGGATATGCGATATCCAATTTAAATGCCGATTTCAGCATAAGAAGCAACGGCACTCTTTATGCCGGGCTGTTCGGCTGTACTGACGGCGCGGAAATCAAAAATCTCAAACTCGACAATATAAGTTACGCTTTGGATAGCAGAGCAAGCGATGTGACGGTGTACGCCGGCGGCGTAGTTGGGTACGCAAATCAAACTAACTTTGCCAATATTGCAGTCAAGGGCGAAATTTCGCCTGAATTAGTTGCCGAAAACAGCGCTTGGATAGGCGGTATCGCCGGATTGAGCGCAATAAACCAAGACGGCAAAGCAGTTGCGCAAAATTGCTTTGCCAAAGTGACGGTCGCCGAAGACGGCGATATTGCGAATCTTGAGGAAATCACATCAGTAGGTGGAATTTTCGGCGGCATAAACGGCGCTCAGGGCACTGATTTTGGGCTTCAATCCATTGTGAATTGCTCGTCCGACTGCACTTTGCTCGGCGGCGAGAGCGTCGGCGGCATTGTCGGTTTCGCAGTCGGATACAACATTGCGCTTGTAAATTGCTTCAGCAGTTCGACAGTAAAGGCCGGAGCGTCGGCCGTAAGCTTCGCGGGCGGTATTGTGGGTAGGATGAGCGCGGATACGGCTATCATGGATAGCGTAAGCGTCGGAGATGTCTACGGCAAGCGCGGCACGGATACGGAGCAGGAGAGTTATGCCGGCGGAGTTGTGGGTTATAAGCACGCGGCGAGCGTCGACGCATTTTCAAGCGTCGGATGCGTCATAAACAGTTTCTATTTCGGCACGTTGTTGCAAAATGGCGCAAATATTATAGATGAGGATTCAAACTTCAAGCGCAACTCCGTTTCGGAAGCCTTTTTATTTGAAACTTTAGAGTGGGACAGAGACATATGGACATATGCCGACGGCGTAGCCGTACCGACAAACGTTTTGGCGTCACACAAGAACTATTCGCTGATACTTATGCGCGATGGGGCGGAAACGGGAAGAATACAAAAAACCGCTTCGGACGGTTATGACTATGTGCTTTCGCCTCAAACTTCCGCGGTCATCGGCACCAAACTGTTTTGGGCATGGTATTTCGTAGGCAAGGACGGCGCTGCAAAAGTTGCCGCCAGAAGTTATATACCCGTTGTGAAGGATATGCTCCTTGACGCGGCCTATTACGATATTTCCGCTATTTTGGGCGCATATGTGGACGCATCGTCCGCAGGCAATTCCGTCGAACTTCATGCGGACGGCACCGCCGATGTCTATTCGGGTGGGGCGCGCTCGCGCGAGAATTATAAATTCGACGGCAAACATTTGCTTGTTATCGGGCAGAGCGGCGTCAATATAAGCGCAACTTTTGCTGATGGATTTAATTCATTTTCATATATCGAAAGTATTTCCGACGAAGAGTCGGTTACCAGGACATACAACCGCGCCGAGTTGACCTTGAGCGGCGAATTTTATTCGGCAAACGGCGATATTGTCATTCTCAGCGGATCTAACGGTATAAGCATGTTCTCGTTTGATATTTTCGGCAACAGAAGTTTTGCAAGAGGAATATATACTTCGTCAGAGGAAGGCGTGATCCGGCTCGATGTAGACGCAACGCAAGCTGCCGTAGCGGCGTCGGGCGGAAGCTTCGGCAGGGCGCTTACGCAATATTTCACTGCTATGACGGTCACAGACCTGCATGATGGATCGGTGTCGGTCAGTTGCACCGGCGCGGATGACTACGGCTCTTTGGAAAGCGTAATTTTTAAAAAAATGGATGCAGTGGACTACGAAGAAGAGCCTTTTTTGGGCAAATATACGTTGCTCTATTTCTTGGGTTATTCGGCGTCGCTTGCGCAGAGAGAATATAATATCCAATTTTTCGGAGACGGCACGGTGGAGTACAGCAGTACCAATATTTCCGAAAACGGAGTTTATCGCGTCCTCGAGAACGGCAAAATTTTGTTGGAGTTTGGCGATTCCATAAGCTTTGTCGAATATATCGATGACAAAGATATTTTGTTCGGCAGATATAATTGGGGCAGCAATATGGATACAAACGCCGTAAATACCGTGATGTCGAGAGAGTCCGAAGGCGCGCTTAAGGCATTCTTCATCGACAACAGCGATCGCAATGTACTTTATGTGACCGACAATAATATGTACTATGTTTTCAACGGAGAACTTGTGAACGAGTTTACGCTTGACGGAGATCTCCGAATTTTGCAAAACGGTATGGAGTTGAACGTCGTCTTTAACAATATAAACTATCTTGCGCATATCGAAAATTACGGAGATTATATAGGATACCATCTTACAAATCTCAGCGGAGCCGGCAGTTACGTTTACAACGGCACCAATTTTGTGTTGGACGCTTTCGGCAATGTTACGGGTGATAAGACGGGCGTATTTTTCAAACAGGACGATGGACTTATATTTATAATATTTGATGACGATTCGCTTTTGGGTTTCGATATCGATGAGGCTAAAAACAACGGCAATATGATCACTCCCAAGCCTCATGACGGATGGCAGGGATATTGGTATGCAGACTCTAAAAGCGGTGTGAAAAAGTATTATAAAATCATTTTGGACGGCTTCGGACGCGCCACGCTCCATTATATAGGCTACGACGAAGGATATAGGGATGTTTGGATGCCCTGGGGGACATACAGCAAAAATATCGCCGGTGTTTTTTTGACTATTGGCAATAATACCTTGCAACTGCAGTCACTGTTTGACGCGCAACTTTTGTATGTAAGCGAATTGGTGACGTCGCCCGCGACCTATAGTGAATTGGAGCAGCAGTTTTTTTATTCGAAGGACTATAGCGGATCTCTTGCTTTGCCAACGCCGGAAAGCGTAGTTTACGGCTCATATATCGGGTCAGACAGTAAGGGCGCGCAGATCGAGCTAAATTTGCCTTCCGACATGTCCGGCACCTTGTCCGGCAGACCTTTCAGAGCGTATTTTGATGGGCTGCACAATATAAACTTTGAGATAAACGGCAGATATTATCGTTTTGATATAAGTGATTCGACGCTAAATTATGACGCCGAGACGGTG